>CAZRAV010000064.1:0-5810 GCA_964598175.1 uncultured Candidatus Bathyarchaeia archaeon
AAGATCGAGGGCTTCTACGAGGTCTGCAAGGCGAAGGGGCTGAACGGCAGTCAGGGCGTGGTCATACCGGCTAGCAACGTGGAGAACCTGATGCTGAAGGAACCAGTAGTGGAGGCCATCAGGACAGGAAAGTTCCACGTCTACCCCGTGAAGACCATCGACGAAGGCATCGAGATCCTCACAGGGGTAAAAGCAGGGGAAAGACTGGCAGACGGCACGTACGAAGATGGGACAATCAACGATCTTGTGCAGAAACGGCTGATGGAGATGGCAGAGCGCATAAAGGAGTATCCACGCTGAACTCTAGCCTCCTTCCAAAACAGACTCTTTTTCAATGACCAAAGATTTTACAACTTAAGGTCGATGTTTTAGATGGTCGAAGATGTTTACGATGTCATCATCCTAGGCGGGGGTCCCGCAGGCCTCACAGCTGGCATATACACGGCGCGTCATGGTCTCAAAACCTTGCTGCTGGAGGGCAGAAAGCTGGGGGGTCGGGCCTTTGGCGCTCACATGATCGACAACTTCCCCGGTTTCCCAGAGGGAATCTTGGGCGAAGAGCTTATGGAGAGGTTCATCAAGCAGGCTAAGAAGTTCGGCGTCGAGTTCAAGACAGAGAGGTTCATAGAGCTGAACATCATCGGCGACCTCAAGATGGTGGTCACACGGAAAGGCATCTACCAGGCTAAGAGCATCGTCATTGCGACGGGCATCCAGCGGAAACAGCTCAGGGTCCCTGGTGAGATGGAGTTTAAAGGCAGAGGCGTCTCATATTGCACTATCTGCGATGGACCCCTCTATACGAACAGAGTGGCCGCTGTTATTGGTTCGGGGAGAGAAGCGGTCGAGGAGACTCTCAGGCTTGCTGATCTCGCAAAGAAGGTATTTGCCATACCTGGCGTCAAGGGCTATAGCTCTGACATCGAGGATCTACAAGAACTGGCTGAAAATGAGAACGTCGAGGTCATCGAGGGTTTCGACGTTGAATCAATAGGTGGGGACGACTCCGTCACACATATAACTTTGAAAAGCTCCCCGCCGAGAACTCTTAAAGTCGACGGCGTATTCATTATCCTCGAGAACATCCCTACAAATAGCATACTAAAGGAGGCAGGGATCTTGACTAACGAGAGCGGCTGCATCTTAGTCGACAAAGATCAGCAGACCAATATCAAAGGAGTATTCGCTGCAGGAGACTGTGTCTGCGGCGGGATGCAGGTCGTGACGGCGGCCGGTGAGGGTGGTAGAGCTGGTTTGTCGGTTCTCCGCTACATCAAATCATTGAAATAAATTGAAGTGGGCTCTTAGCTCACTAACAATTTTCTCAGGGTTGTAAACAAACGACATCAACGACTATAGTAGTAAGGCCTTTTTATGTATTCGAAGGCTTCAATGGCCGAGATCACTGCATGACCGATTGACGTCCCTATAAGTTTGTGGGGGCATGTGGTAACGTCGCCTGCGGCGAAGACACCCTCGATCTTCGTTCTCTGACGAGAATCCACAACGATATACCCGTTCTCATCCGTTTCCACTCCCGCCTTTTTGGCGACATCGCTTATGGGCACCTGACCGACGTCGATGAATATGCCATCCGCCTCAATCTCTGTCAATTTCCTGGTCTTGTTATTGTAGAGGACTACGCCCTCCACCCTCTCATCGCCCATAATCTCCCTGACCTCAGTCTCCAAAATGAACTCAACACCGTTTCTTTTCATCTCCTCGACGAGCGCGTTCTCAGCCCTTAGGTAGGGACGTCTGTGAATTAGTTTCACGCTAGACGCCAAGTTGGATAAGAAGAGAGCATCCATAGCGGCACAGTTCCCACCACCGACGACGACCAACGCTCGACCTTTAAACAGAGGACCGTCGCAGACGGCGCAATAGCTGACTCCCCTCCCCCGAAACTCTATCTCACCGGGAACCCCCAGATGCCTATGTTCAGTGCCCGTAGCTATGATCACGGAGGCAGCAGAATAGGTATCTCTCTCGGTTTTCACGCGCTTCTTTTCACCCTTAAGCTCCATCTCCAGAACCCTCTCGAGGCTGTGTATCTCGGCGCCGACATTCTCGCAATGTTCCACCATCTTCGTAATCAGATCCAAGCCGCTGATCCCTTTTGGGAAACCGGGATAATTCTCTATGATAGCAGCCTCAGAAGCTAGGCCACCCGGAATCTTCATTTCAATAATCAAGGTTTTCAGGCCACTTCTGGCAGCGAAGATCCCCGCAGTGAGACCAGCTGGCCCCCCGCCCACGATGATCAGGTCCCAGTTCTCCTCGCCCATCTTCATCAACTCCACCTGTCTAGGGGTGAAATTAAGTTTTTCTTGAATAACAGATAGGGATAAAAATGGGGGTTCTCTGATCTCATTCGAGGTCTCAAGTTTGTCGAGCGAAGATGAGATTCTGGATGTCCTCGAGAAAGTGAGCAGAAGCGTCGTTAACATCAACACGGTCAGCGTTGTGCATGACTACTACCATAGAGCCTTCCCGTTGAAGGGCATGGGTAGCGGCTTCATCATCGAGTCCGAAGGTCTCATCGTGACAAACGCCCATGTCGTTAGACGGGCCAAGAAGATTGGTGTTTTCCTCCACGACAGCAACCTTGTCGAGGGCTTCATCCAAGGCCAGTGTCGGAGCATCGACATCGCCGTGATCAAGGTCGACTCAGAAGGGCTGACTGCAGCCGAGCTTGGGAATTCAGACAAATTGAGGGTGGGGCAACGGGTCTACGCCATCGGCAACCCCTTCGGCTTGGTTGGCGGCCCCTCGATAACTTCTGGAGTCGTAAGCGCCCTCAACAGGTCGATCCATGGAAAGGAGGGATCGTTTACGAACCTCGTTCAGACCGATGCCCCCATCAACCCTGGTAACAGCGGAGGGCCCCTCGTAGACATCCAAGGAAGGGTTGTAGCCATAAACACCGCCATCATACCCTATGCCCAAGGCATCGGTTTTGCCATCCCCATAAACATCGTAAAGGAATGCGTGGAGCAGATCAAGGTACATGGGCGATTCACGACGCCGTGGGTGGGCGTATACGGGGTATCCGTCACACCTCAGATCGCCTCGTACTACAACCTGATGACAGATAGAGGCGTCCTCGTGACGAACATCGTCCAGGGAAGCCCAGCCTATAAATCGAAGATCTCGGCGGGCGATGTCATCGTGGCCTTCAACGGCGTTAGCATAGCCACTGTGGAAGACCTGATGAGGGAGATCGCCCCCAGGAGGATCGGCGAGACAGTGAATCTCATTATCATGCGGGGGCGTCAAAGGGGCGTCGTCGATCTAACAATAGAAGGCAAGCCTTAAAGCTCGACAACCTCCTCCAAGAAACAGAAAAAGACTCAGATAAGGCGTGTTGAATTGAAAGACGCCATCTCGGAGATCAGGGCTAGGGAGATCCTAGACTCACGCGGTAACCCGACGATCGAGGTCGAGGTCACAACAGAGGGCGGATTCCTCGGAAGGGCTGCCGTTCCCAGCGGCGCCTCAAAGGGGAAGTTCGAGGCAGTTGAGCTCAGGGATGGCGGACGACGATACCACGGCATGGGGGTGCTGAAAGCCGTCGCCTCGGTGACAGAGGCGATAGCTCCCAGGCTTAGTGGCGTGGACGTTAGGCAGCAGAGTCACATCGACAAGTTGATGATGGAGCTGGACGGCACAGAGAACAAGTCGAATCTTGGGGGGAATGCCATCCTCGGCGTCTCCCTTGCCTGCGCGAAGGCCGCGGCCGCCTCGGAGGGAGTCCAGCTCTACGAATACGTCAGTAGGGGCGGCGCGGACCTCATACCAGTGCCGTTCTTCAACGTCATCAACGGCGGAAAACACGCAGGAAACCAACTCGACTTCCAGGAGTTCATGGTCGTGCCAATGGGCGCCGAGACTTTCAAGGAAGCCCTCAGGATGGGCTCGGAGATCTACCACGGGCTCAAGCAGCAGCTGTTGTCGACATACGGTAAGGCTGCCATCAATGTCGGTGACGAGGGCGGTTTCAGCCCGCCCATGACCCAGCCCGATGAAGCTCTAGAAGCTATCCTGCATGCAGCGGAAGAGATGGGCTACGGACGCGCCGCTACGATAGCCATGGATGTGGCTGCGACGACCTTCTACAAACCCGATGAAGGCTATGTCGTTGCAGGAATGGGAATGAGTCCCGGCGAACTCATCGACTACTATCGGGAGCTAGTGGCTGCCTACCCCATCGTCTCCATCGAGGATCCCCTCCATGAGGGGGACTTCGATGGCTTCGCAGAGATGACCAAGGTGCTATCCATTCAGATATTGGGCGACGACCTATTCGTCACAAACACCGACCGCCTGAGGAAAGGGATCGAGATGGGGGCAGCCAACGCGCTGCTATGGAAAGTCAACCAGGTCGGAACCCTGACAGAAGCCTTGAAGACGGCAGAAATAGCGGAGAAGAATGGCTACGCCGTCCAAGCATCGCACAGGTCCGGGGAGACTGAGGACACCTTCGTCTCGGACCTCGCCGTCGGCATCGGCTGCGGACAGATCAAGGCCGGTGCTCCATGCAGGGGAGAACGGACGGCAAAGTACAATCGGCTTCTGTGGATCGAGGAAAAGCTCGGCAGCAGAGCGAAGTATCCCAAGGATTTATTCATCTGAAGGGATCCGCGCACAAGATGGCTAATGGTTTTTTCCTTCAGCGTCCGTGGAAATTGCACGGAATAATGCAAGGAGTACTGTTTGACTATGTGGTACCATATTCCCGTTGCTCCATCTTATAGAACCCTTCCAGGTATTTCGAATCTGTTCTATATACTCAGAACCTATTTAACGAGGATTTATATTCGAGTATGAAAAGAAAGGAGTGATGATTGGCATGGACCCCTTGAAACTTATATTGATAATTGGGGTTAACATCTTTGGAGTTTACGCCTTGTATAAAATATGCCAGGTATCCTATTGGTTCATCAAGGAAAAAATATCCGGGAAAGAGGAACTGTAGCGCACACTGCTTCTCTGATCCGTGGAGGACATCGGGTGATTCAGTAAATATTTCTTGAGAAAGAATATATATCCCTTCTAGGGACCGTAAATAGACTCGCTTTTGGAGGATTTGATATGAGGAACGAGCTCAAGAGGAGGTTGAAGGCAGGGGAGCAGACCTACGGTGTCTGGACTACGATAGAAAGCCCCATGGTCACCGAGCTCCTGTCGACCCTTGGCTTCGACTACTTCGTCTTCGACACCGAGCACAGCCCCCTGGACATCTTCCAGGCGCAGACGCTGATGCAGGCTATGCGTGGTGAGGGGACCACGCCCATAGTCCGCGTCTGGTGGAACGATCTAGTGGCTATCAAGAGAGCCCTAGACATCGGGGCCTACGGCGTCGTCATCCCCTGGGTGAATAATAAAAATCAGGCCGAGATGGCGGTGAAGGCCTGCAGATACGCGCCGGATGGGCTTAGGGGGTGCGGGCCAAGGCGTGCCGCCCTCTTCGACCCTGACTACCTGAGGACAGCGGACGAGGAGATCCTCATCATCGCCCAGATCGAGACGAGAGAGGCGGTGGAGAACATCGAGGACATCCTCTCCGTTGATGGCATCGACGTCAGCTACATCGGTCCCGCCGACCTCTCCGCGTCACATGGGCACCTTGGTGACATGTCGCACCCCGAGGTGCAGGAGGCCATAGACCGGGTGTTCGACGCATCCGTGGCGGCTGGAGTAGCAACAGGCGTCCACATGGGATCTGGTAAGACAATCATGGACAGGGTGGAGAAGGGTTACAACTTCATCACCGTCGGCAACGACCTCGGCTTCGTCAGAGCCGGAGC
>CAZRAV010000065.1:0-5763 GCA_964598175.1 uncultured Candidatus Bathyarchaeia archaeon
CCGTTGCCGTCGACTGCCTGAAACGGATGGGATTCGAGGGATTCCTCATAAGGCGCAACGACAGGCGCATCCTCGAGGCCTTCGTCGAACTCGCGGGCCTACCAGAGGAGCGGGCGCTGGACATATTCCGTGCCGTCGACAAGCTGGACAAGATCGGGGAGGAGGGCGTCATGGAAGAGCTGGAGAAGGTCGGTGCCTCCGCCGAGGCCTCCACGAGACTACTCGAGCTAACAGCGTTGAAGGGGAAGCCGGAGGCGACGATAGAGGAGACCCGGAAGACCCTGAGAGGTTCCCCCGTTGGCATATCAGGCTGCGACACCCTCTCTGCCATCGCGGGGTATGCAACAGCTTTCGGCATGGAACAATACTTGATGGTTGACCTCAGCCTGGCCCGAGGCTTCGACTACTACACTGGCCCAGTCTATGAGGTCTACGCCGAGGGCTTCGAGGAATATGGCAGCATAGCCGGCGGAGGGAGGTACGACGAGCTAATCGAGCTCTTCGGCGGAGAGCCTACCCCGGCGACGGGAGTCTCCCTAGGCATCGAGCGCATCGTCCCCCTTCTGGAGAGGAAAGGTGCCTTCGAAGACCTCGAACTGGGCCCTCGCGTGTATGTTGCTTCGGCTTCTGATGCTGTGAGGGCAAAGGCGATAGATGTGGCTCAGATGCTGCGCAGGTCGGGCCTCTCGACAGACTTGGACCTGATGGGCAGGAGTCTGACTAGGCAGCTCGACTACGCCAACAGGAAGGGATTTAAGAAGGTCGTCATCGTCGGAGAGAAGGAGCTCGTAGAGGGGTGTGTCTCTGTACGGGATATGGAGACCTCCGAGCAGCGGACAGTCAAGCTAGATGAGCTAATCGGAAACCTATGAGGGCTGACCCTCCTCCCCCTGCTCCCTGAACTCCATCTCGGATAGTGTGTAGTAGACGACCTCTCCTCTACGATCTACGGCGGCGAGCCGGAGTATCCGGCCTGCAGCCTCAGCGGCCTCAAGCGCCTCGCATAGATGCCTTATAGACTCAGGAGCGCCCTCCCAGATGGCGTAGACGAGGTATCTCGGCGGCTTTTTGCCGTAGGAGCCGCGCTCGTAGACGAGGAAGTCGACGCCCAGTCCGGGTCCGTCTCTGACCACGAAGCCCCTGCTCCGCAGGTCTCGGTAGATGAGGTAACGCGTCCAGACGAGAGGGTCGTTGGATGAGAACCTCCAGAGGAGCTCCTGGAATACCAGCTTTCGACGGTTCTCCTCGTCGACGACGGCGATCCTCATCCTCTCCACGAGATGGAGCACCTCGCAGGGCTTCAGAGTAAGGAGGTTTATGTCGCTGAGGAGTGAGCCATATCCGTCCTGATAGAGGCTGTTCGCCTCGTTCTGCGCGGGGACGACAACTCGGTCCCCGGTGTAGACGGCGCTGATGGTCTCCATCTCAACCCCCATTGACGGCTTCAGTAGGCGGGATAAAGCATTACCAATCACAGATATTTAGCCTTATCACTGATCCATAACATAGTTATGGGCTCCACAAAGGTCATTTAAATTCTTCTCACTTAGCCGTCGTGACATCCCCCTTCGAGGCGCGCGTCGGTGGATCTGTTGAGCTATCCATGGTGGGTACTAGGCCTTTACAGCCTTACAGCCCTCTTCATGTTGCTCTTCGCCATCTTTCTAGCGAGCTACACCGTGCTCAGAAGGGGACTTCCCCGAGATTCAGAGGCTGTCCTCACCTCGACTTCAATGGAATCGACGCCTCTCGGCTACACCACGCTTAGTCGAATGGGCTTCCACACTCCTTCTAGGACTGCCGGACTGGCGCGTTCGAGGCTCAACATTTGGGTGACTCGTTTCATCATAGCCATCGTCCTCCATTGCGCCGCCATCTACCTGATATCGGCGTATCCGGGGATGGAGAGCCCCTTCTGGCTCGGCATCATCCTCCAGGGCTTCATCTACGGGTCGGCTGTCGTATGCTATGTGGCCTGGGGTAAGGAGCCATATGATGAGTGAAGCCAGGCCTCGGCATCTGTTTTCGTCTAGAAGATTGTCTCCTCTTGGTAGACCTTGAGCCGAAGTTTGATCCGTAGAGGCTCATCTCCACCTGGATGTACCCTCTCGGCTCGTCGAGGGTGACGTAGAGGCCTTTCTGGTTGTGCTGGGCGACTCCGTTGTGGACGAACTAGATTCTGAGGAGGGTCTTACCGCTGCCAGAGCCTCCCATGACTAAGACTACATGGCATTTGGGTTTGCCGCCGCCAATCATCTTTTCGAGCCTAGGGATACTCGAAGTCCTCTAAGTTATCAAGAGGTATACAACGAAAAAGTGTTCTGGGCGCTGTTCTAGTTAATCCTTTCCCACTCGGGGATTGGGGCAGAGGTCGTTGAGGAAGCAGTCCCTGCAGTGGGGGTGCCGAGCCCGGCAAACCTCCCGCCCAAAGCGGATTAGGAGGACATGGACATCCTCGTACCTGTCTGGGTCGGCGGCTGCCTCGAGGGCATGACGGATATCGTCGTATGAAGCCTTCGATGGTGCAAGCTTGAGGCGTCCTGCTATGCGGGAGATGTGGCGGTCGACGGGGATCACGGCCTTGCCTGCATCGAACATGAGTAGGACATCAGCGGTCTTCAGGCCGACGCCGGGGAGACCCATGAGCTCTTCCCGGGCCTGGGGATAGGTTCTATGCAGGATGGGCGTGATGTCGCCGCCGTAGCGTTCGATGACTACCTCAGCGACCTTCTTCAGTGTTCTGCTACGCCTGTTATGCATGCCGGCGGGGCGGATGGCTTCTGCGATATCTTCAACAGACGCTTTGGAGAGGGCTTCAGGCGTGACGCCGATGGTTCGCTCAAGCTGCTCGTAGGCCATCGCCTCGTTCATGGAGCTTGTGTTCTGGCTGAGGATGATGTGGACGAGGCTGCGGAAGGGATCGCTGCTCCCAAGGCGGCGCCGTCTCACGTAGTGTCTGAGAAGCCTCGATATGATCTCTTCAGCTCTATTCAACCGTAGCATCTTTCTCCTCTCTCGTCGGAGGGGGTTGGACCTCTTTTAATTGCTTGAGCCTCTCAGTGATAAGGCGCAGCAGCCCGTCGAGGTTTAGGCGCTCCTTGGCGGAGACGGCCGTCCACGGAAGGTCGAGACGCTCTAAATCGAGCTCCTCACCCAGGGCCTCAGGGAGTTTGGGGATGGAGTCGAGCTTGTTGAGGACGACGATGATCCGATCTCGGGGAACGCCGATATCCGTCAGCAGCCTGATCCCCTCCAAGAGCTTGATGCGGAGTGTGAACATGGGGTCTGCGGCCTCGAGGAGCAGCAGGACGAGGTCGGCGTTGATAATGTCCTCCATGTTGAGTTCGAAGCTCTTGATGAGGTGGGGGTCGATGTCTATGACGAAGCCGATGGTGTCGATGAACAGGATGGTTGTCTCTGAATCTAGGTAGCGGCGCTGGTACTTGCTGCTGAGTGTGGTGAAGGGCTGGGGGCTGACCGGCTTCCTGTCGCCCGTCAGAGCGTTGAAGAGGCTGGTCTTGCCGGCGTTGTAGAATCCCGAGATGCAGACGGTGGGGAACCCGAGGCGTCTCCTCTTCCTTATCCGCTGCTGCTTCTCCCTCTTAAGTGCCTTGATCTGGTCCCGTATACGGGCCTGTCTGTGGGTGAGCTCTCTGAGCTGGCTGTGGTAGGCGTACTCGCCCATGCTGCGGAAGAAGGGGCGATCGTTGTGGTACCGGATGGACGCCTCCAGCTTGAAGTAGGGGGCCAGCTTCTCAAGGCGGGCGGCCTCGATCTGGAGCTTGCTCAGGTTGTCGGAGGCCATAAGGTCGAAGATCTCAAGGGTCACCTCGTACCTGTCGACAACGTCGCAGCCGAGGGCGCGTATGAGGTTGAACTTCTGGCTGCTGCGGAGGATGTTGTAGAAGACGACGAGGTCGATTCCATGCCTCTTCACGTAGCGCCGGAGCTCCTTCACCTTGCCGCTGCCGATGTGATAGCGGGCGAAGGGGCGGCGTCTGGTCTGGATGAACTCGCCGACCAACTCCACGCCAAGGGTCTCCATGAGGCTGCGGAGTTCGTCGAGCTTGATGCGGTAGACCTTGTGGTCGTGGATGTTCGTCTTGAGCATGCAGAGGACCGCTCTGCCCTGAGTTAACGCCTGCACACCTTTTCTGCTGCGGCGGAGGGATATGAATCTTCCCCGTAGCCCATCGACACTTATTACGACCTAGAAAAGAGCTGAGAATACAAAATGAGTAGATATTAAAGAACTGGAAGCGTCACAGTTTCAGCGGGTTGAGGGCGCCCTCGATGAACTCCATTCCGCCCATGTACTTCCTAAGAGCCTCGGGCACCTCGACAGAGCCGTCAGCCTGCTGGTACTGCTCTAGGACGCCGAGCATCGTCCGGCTCGTTGCAAGGGCCGTGTTATTCAGGGTGTGGACGAACCCTGCCGGAGCCTGGCCCTCCTTTAGCCTGTACCTGATTTTCAGCCTCCGAGACTGGTAGTCGGTGCAGTTGCTGTTGCTCCCGATCTCTCGGTAGACACCGTCGGTCATCCAGACCTCGATGTCGTACTTCTTCGCGGCGATGCTTCCGATATCCCCAGTGCAGACGTTCACCACCCTGTAGTGGAGCCCCAACCCCTGGTAGAGCTCCTCGCAGTTCTGCTGGAGCTCCTCGTGCAGCTCCCAGCTCTGCTCCGGAAGAGAGAAGATGAACTGCTCCACTTTGTTGAACTGATGGACCCTGAACAGCCCCTTAGTGTACTTCCCGTGGGCGCCGATCTCACGGCGGAAGCAGGGGCTGACGCCGATGAGCTTTATTGGGAGGGCGTCTGCGTCTAGGATGTTATCCATGAACATCGCCGCCATCGCGTGCTCGCTCGTCGCGATGAGGTAGAGGTCTTCTCCTTCGATCTTGTACATCACCTGCTCGAAGTCCGCGAGGTCCGTGACCCCCTCATAGGGCTTTCTGCGTATCATATAGGGTGGCTCGATGAGGGTGTACCCCTTGGCCAGCAGATGGTCGATGGCGAAGCGCATCATGGCGTAATCCAGTAGCACCAGCTCGTTCCTCAGGTAGTAGAAGCCTGAGCCAGAGACCTTCCCAGCCCTCTCGAAGTCGATGATCCCCAGGCCACTCGCGACCTCGGCGTGGCTCCTGGGCTCGAAGTCGAACCTGGGCGGCTTCCCCCACCGGCGGATCTCCACGTTCTCCGAATCATCTACGCCGTATGGGACCGAGTCATGGATGAGGTTCGGGAGGCGCATGAGCGCGTAATGAACCAGCTCCTCATATCGATCTCTCTCAGCCTCCACTTCTCCGATGAGCTTTGGTATCCCGGAAGCCTCCTGCTTCAGGGACGAGGTGTCCTTTCCCTCCTTGATGAGTCGTCCTATCTCGGCGCTGATCTCGTTGCGCCGCCTGCGGAGCTGGTTGACCCTAGTCGTAAGCTGCCGCCACCTCTGGTCTGCGTCTACTAGCTGGTCTAGAAGCACCAGCTTCTCCGGGTCGTGCCTCCGCTCAAGGTTTTGTCGGACCACCTCGGGTTTATCCCTGATCAGCTTGATGTCCAACATCGCTTTGCCCACACAGCAATATCCCTTGTGATGGAACATGCTTTTAGAGGTTACCCAAGCCTACTTTCACCCATCTCTCATCCGCGAAGAAGTGCGTAACCGTTTTAACCTCCCCAGATGAGGCCGCATCTGGGAGAAGGTTGTCCAACTATCGGATGGGGGCTTTTGAGGCTCTCGAGTGGACTTGGCACATGCTCCG
>CAZRAV010000066.1:0-1619 GCA_964598175.1 uncultured Candidatus Bathyarchaeia archaeon
CCACCCTGGAGCTCGCCTACGACGCAGGCCACAACGAGGTCGCCCTTCAGCTCGACTCCGGATCTCTGGACGGCGACCGCCGCCATCGCCATAGCAGCGTCCCCCGACTTCATGTTGTGGACACCGGCACCCCAGAGCCTGTTCCCGTCAACCCTCGGCTCGAATGGGTCCCACCTCCACGACTCAGTCAAGGGGTCGATGTCTAGGTGGCCATTGAACATCATGCTTCGGCCATCCCCACTCCCCCGCAGTCTCGCGATGATCTGCTTCCTGCCGGATTCCACCTCCTGCATCTCGGTCTCGAAGCCGTGGTCATCGAAGAAGTCGCGCATGTACTCTGCGGCAGGTGTCTCCCTCGTCGTGAAGCTCGGTATCCTGATCAGCTCGGAGGCGAGGTCGACGATCTCCTCCTTCCTAATATGTTGAAGCACATCCGCCCTCATGGTTGTTCCCTCAATCACTAGGTGTCCTTGTCACATTTCAAGTTTAATGAATAGGTATGCACCAATTTAATGTGGGGGCTATGAGCGTCAACTCGCGTGTAGCAGGGCTTAATACCGTGCGTACAGTCAGGGTGGCGCAGTGATCAGGGAAAACCGACCGTAGTTATACCTTCGGATGCCGCCCTCACCCTCAACGTACTCTCCTCCTCCTGCCCTGATCTCCTCTGCCGCCCTAAGTACGTCACGGAGGATCTCCTTCTCGATCCAAGGTTCATTATGGCTCGGCATCAGCCTGTCATAAAGGGGGAATAGGTCGATCATCCTCCTATAGCTCTCGATGAACTGGTCGAGGTCCCCGCCGGGGAGGTAGGTGTAGATGGCGCCAGTGTAGAATATGTCCCCCGTCCAGAGGAGTCGAGCTTCCCGATCCAGCAGGCAGATGGAGTCAGGGGAGTGACCAGGCATGTGGAGGACCTCTAGTCCCCTGCCACCCAGTTGGATGACATCACCATCGTGGAGCCATCGAGTGACATGGAATGAAGGGACACAGTAGACGTCGGGGTCGAAGTCCTCCGGCAGCGGCCTCCAGACCAGTCCCTCAGCTAAGAGGCCAACCATCTCATCATGGGGGACTCCCTCCTCTGCTGCCCTCCTCGCTGTGGGATCGTCATATAATGCAATCTCGTCGAAGAGATAGTTCTGGGCGACATGGTCACTGTGGTGGTGGGTGTTCACCACCATCACCGGTAGATCAGTGAACTCATCGACGAGGGCTTTTATGTCGCCTATACCGCAGCCCGTATCGATAAGAGTTGCCTTATCCTCGCCCAGTACGAGGTAGGAGATGGCCTCCTCGAACTGCCCGGGCTCGTAGAAGACGTAGATGTCTGGCTCGACCTTGTAGACCTCGAACCAAGGCTGGCTCGAATCGATTCGCTCCAGCTGAGAGTACACTGGCCTTGGGAGGGCATTCCACCACTTCGCAGGCCTAACAACATCCCGCTCTCCGCCTTCCTTCACGTTCATTTTCAACGCCCCATAACAAAACTTTCGACAGTCCATATTACATTTCCGTAACTTGCTACTGAACATGCGCGCGGGGTTATCTTACGCCGTTTCGCGCGCGAAGAAATAATACAAGGCATGAAAGAAGGAATTGCACCCTCGACTGCGCAA
>CAZRAV010000066.1:1719-5626 GCA_964598175.1 uncultured Candidatus Bathyarchaeia archaeon
ATCCCCTCGTCCAGTAGTCTCCTGTAGGGGTTGCTACGCCTCAGCCGTTCTGGGCCAATACGCTGCTCGTACATCCCTCCAGGCTGGCCCCATTCACCGGCGAAGTTAGGCTGCATCGATGCCACGATACCCAAGCGCTTGATCCTGATGATCTGGTCTTCGGTTAGCACCTCGCAGTGCTCGATCCTGTGGCGGTGGTCTTTCCTTGGCTCCTCCTCCAGCGCCGCCTCGATGGCGTTGAGGGCCTCCTCAATTCCCCTGTCGCCGATGGCGTGGATTGCGATCTGCAATTCCTTCTTATGCGCCCTTAATACTCTCTGCCTCAGCGCTTCTGGCTGGATTGTGAAGAGTCCAGTTGTTGAGGGCTCGTCGGCATAGGGTTCGAAAAAAACAGCGGTGCGTGCGCCCATGGAACCGTCTATGTAAATCTTCACGGACCCTATCCTGAGTGATTTATCTCCAAAACCGGTCCTAATCCCAAGGGCTTCGAGTCCGTCTATCATCTTCTCGGTTGCGCGTGCCCTGGGCATGACATAGGCCCTAACTTTAAGCGACCCATCCTCAAGAGCAGTTTGGTATGTGCTGAAACCGATTGCATCTGTTCCCAGCTCGTGGATGCTCGTGCAACCCCAGCTCAAGGCGATTTCACAGGCCTTCTGCAGACCTTTCAAGGACATCTCCTTTGTGGTGGAAGGGATTATTCCATCGACTAGCTTGGTCGCCTCATCTCTCAACACGCCTGTAGGCTCGTGCGTCGTAGAATCTCTATCTATTCTACCACCTGGAGGGTCTGAAGTCTCCTTAGTAATCTTCGCAAGCTCAAGAGCCATCGTATTCACCGTTGCCAAGTGCCCGTAGTATGGAGTGAGGATCACAGGATTATCCGGAGATACATAGTCAAGGTCTCTCTTCATTATGTATCTCCTCTCGACCCACCTGCTCTCGTCCCATCCATGACCCCTGAGCCAAGCTCCCTTCGGCAACTCCGCAAGTCTTGCCCTAACATGTTCAACAACCTCAGAGATAGATCTCGTCCCAGATAGATCAAGTGTTGTTAGAGTTCGTACCCCCATTAATATGAAGTGAGTATGGCAGTCTATGAAGCCTGGCATGACAGTCTTACCCGTTGCGTCTATAACCTCGGCATTATTTGGAACCTCAACATCTCCAGCTTTCCCTGCTTCAACAATCTTGGATCCAGATATGATAACTGCACTATCCTTTATTGGCGGTTTTCCTGTCCCATCGATTAGGGTACCGCCCATGATAACTTTAGGGTGATCTAACAAAGCCTTGCACGTGGCAAATCCTCATAGTTACAAATATAAAACCTTTCACCGCTCGGCTCCCTTCTTATACATCCTCTAGCTTCTCCACACGCTTTGTTAAGGCCTTTATGCTACATTCAAGCCTAGAGGCTATCTCCTCGGCCAACTTTGCGTTAGTTCGTTCGCGCTCAAGCTCCCTCTCCAACTCTTGAATCCTTCTACTTAAGGTCTCGACCTCTGATTTACACCCCTCCCTCGGCTTCGCCAGCTACCGCTTAAGCTCCTTGACCTCTGCCTTCTCGAAGATCCGGAGGTTATCATAGGCTTTCATATAGGCGTTTGTGAGTAGCCCCAGTAGGGATAACCGATGAGGTTCAGGGACAGGGATGCACCAGTCACCCCCGAAGGCCTCATACTCAGAACCTACGGATATGACCACCCCTCAGAAGCATGCTTCTGCGACTTGGAGTACGCGCCTGAGACTATGTACCAGACAGACAACCCTCGCGCCATCAGGGGCCGTGAGCCAACGTTGTATTACAAGTTCTACTTCGATGGAGGGCTGAGGTTTGTCAGGGAGCATTACCCTCAGTACCAGCTTTTCCACAAATCTCTCAACAGGTTCCTCGTCGGCGTTAGGGAAAGTCAGCTGACTCGCGTAGTCCGCCCTGACAAGCAGCTTCAGGTGCTGATGAGAGGAGAGGGAGACCCTTTGACCGAGACCTTGAAGGAGGTGCTGAACCTTGTCCTTGAAGCCTCTACCCTGAAGCTGGGAGACTTCGGCGTGTTCGGCTCCCTCGCCCACAGTTTCCACAACCCACTGTACAGCGACATCGACCTCATCATCTACGGGAAACGGGAGTTGAAAGAGCTGAGAGCAACCCTAGCATGGCTCTACGATGAGGGTCATCTTAGAAACGAGTTTGAAGGATGGACGGTGGACATGCCACCCGCCCACTGGAACTTCACACAATACTCAAAGGAGGAGTACGGAATCCATCAGAGGCAGAAGCTTATCTACGCCACCTACGCGTCGAAGGAGCTCGGTCGCATAGTCAAAATCGAGTTCGAGCCCGTCAGAAGATGGAACGAGGTCGAGAACGAGTACCAGGAGACGAGACGGATCGAGAAACTGGGTAAGGTCGAGGCAGTCGTCCGGGTGCTATCCGACGAGGAAGCTGGGTTCATGCCCTCCATCTATCCCGTGGAGCTGAGGGAGATCAATAGGGATGTTGATCCTCAGGACCTTAGGCGGGTCGTCTCCTACGTGGAGGAGTTCCGTCTCCAGGTCGAGGCGGAAGAGACCGCTTTGGTGCGAGGGAGCCTTGAGCGTGTAGAGGCGACAGATGGTCAGTTCTACCAGATCGTGTTGAGCTATGGCGCGGACTACTTCGACCAAGTGTTGAAGGTGCTGTCCACCCTAAAATAAACCCGGATGACTGAATTAATCATTGCACAATGATTACTCTTTTTATATGAAAAAGTACAACAGAAAAAGAGTGGTGTTTATGCCTACCATAGATGAGCTGGAAAAGGAGTACGTTGCTAACCATCCGAAGTCAAAGAAGCTCTACGAGAGGGCTTTGGATTGTTACGCAAGCGGTGTTTCGCATGACGGCAGATTCGCGAGACCCTTCCCAATCTACGTCGTCAAAGCCGAGGGGACGAGGAAGTGTGATGTCGACGGAAACGAGTATGTGGACTACGTCATGGGCCACGGAGGGCTACTCTTTGGTTATGGGGATGAAAGGGTAGTTGAGGCGATTCATAACCAGATTCCGAAGGCAATGCATGTGGGCGCATGTACAGAGCTTGAGATTGAATGGGCAGAGCTTATCCAAAAGCTGGTTCCATGCGCGCGCGGCGGCTTAGTTCGGGCCACCTCGTGCGGAGGCGAAGCCGTCCAGACGGCAATAAGGTTGTCGAGAATCTACACGGGGAGGGATAAAATCGTATTACAGGGAGGCGCCTACCATGGAAAAGGGGATACAACAATTTATGCTCGCAGTGGACCCCCCTTCGGCGTATACAACGTCTGTGGGATACCAAAAAGCGTCAGCGACGACGTCATAATTGTACCCTTCAACAACCTCCCCGCTGCCGAGAAGGCATTTGAAACCGGGGACGTTGCCTGCTTCCTTCTGCATGCCAACAACCTATACACAAGAGAGTACATTGAAGGTCTCAGGGAACTCACTAGGCGATACGGCGTCGTATTCATTATGGATGAGGTAATATCCGGCTTTAGATACGCTGCCGGAGGAGCACAGGAATACTATGGAGTCACACCTGATTTGGCGGCTATTGGGAAGATCATAGGGGGCGGCGCTCCGGTGGGAGCCGTGTGCGGAAAGAGGGATATAATGGAATTCCACGCATTCAAAGATGATCATTGGAACAGATTCGTTAGGATTAGTGAAGGTGGTACATGGAACGCACAGCCCCTCTCCGTAGTAGGAGGAATTGCAATGATGAAGATCATCGATGCGGAGCGCAATCAAATCTATCCGCGCCTATATAAATTGGGCAGGAGGCTGACCGAAAGCTTCAACGACCAAGTGGAGGACCTCGGATTGACGGCCTTCGCATTCGGCTTGCCCATCGAAAATCCGACTACCCTCTCCATCAACCTCTTCAAT
>CAZRAV010000067.1:0-5626 GCA_964598175.1 uncultured Candidatus Bathyarchaeia archaeon
CTCACATTTTTATTTGTTTAATCTTCACTTCCTTCCTCTTTTTCCAATTCTTCAATTTTTTCATCGATACTTTTAAGTTCGATCTTGGTCTCCGTGATGTCAGTGGCGGCTTTTGTTAATTCATGCGATATTGTTGATGCTATACCAGAACCCGCTAACAGCTCCTGAAATGCTTTCGTGTAGTCGAGTTGTTCTCTCATTGATTCCTGAAGTGTCTGCCCAGATTTCTTTCCGAAGTAGAAACCGATTATGCTGGCTATCCATGCGCCGTAAATCGTTGTCAGCAAGTTGATCATATCTTTGTAACCTGAAATATCTTTGATGGTACTTGTCTCAGTCGTTGTAGTTGTTAAGGGTGAAATAAGTTTGTATACAATGAAAGAAAAAGTGATAATCAATGTGATGGCTATTATGAACTGAGCCATTTCACTCCAATCTATAGCAGGAAAAACTGTTCTTTTTTTTTCCGTTTCAAGTTTAACCTCGGTCTTTTTAGGTTTTTCCTTAGGCTCATCAGTTGGTTGTTCATTTTTATTAGACATTATTATTGTACTCCTTTGACAACGTCAACCGTTTCCCGTTATAAAAAGAGTTATAGCAAAATAAATGTCTTACTATTCTTATAATCTCATATTTCTCGCGAGGCTTGGATTCCCCCTTCGTTCGGGTTGGGAGATCAAAGAAGGATCAGAGAGCCTTGGTGCAAGTAGCTGCCACAAATATATTCAATCGGGTAAAGAATGTCTGTGTGCCTCTCACGGGTAAGCTTCAATACGGTATCCTATTCATGGGCTTCCACACAATCGGGATGATATATCCCAGCATGTATTTGGTGTTTACGTGAAGAAGCAACGTGAATGAAAAAGCTGATGTGTGTGAAAACTAGTCACAGTATGAATTGCTATTTCCCTCGCAAATCAAGCTCGCATGCGCGAGTTCGACATCGAAGGCCTTAAGCTGAAGCTGGGACTCATCCGCATCAAACAGTAAAGTTTTCGCGCGCGAATCGACTTCTACCAGAAGAACACCGCGCATATTGATATCTATAAAAAACTGTAAAATTGCTGATTTATCTTCGGAAGGGCCCTCATGTGTCGAGGACGACCCTAATGAGCCAGCCAGTCTCTCCCCTCTCTATCTTCATCTGGTGGAAGGTCACCGCCTTTACGACGATCCCCGACTCATGGCGCCCAGGGTCGAAACGTTCCCCACGGCACTTGGCCCTCAGCCGGAGCAGCTTCTCGTCGAGGCTCAGATCGATCCCAGAGAAGACAAGATGGTTGGTCTCGTGGACGAAGAGCAGCTCGTCGAGGAAGTTGTAGAGGAGCCCCCCGAGGTCGTCGCCCCGAACCTCCACAGTCCGCACCTCACGCCCCTCAACCCCCTCCAGCGGCGTCATGGTGTTGAACATGGCCAACGCCGCATTCCCAAAGGCCTCCCCAAGGGTGGAGCCGTAGGCCTCCACGGTGAGGTCAGCTGTGGGTCCACCCTCAACATACCTGAACCTCTCCACATCCATCACCAAAGCTCGACGGTTGAAGATAGCACGAAGCCCCTTATACCCAACTACTGGGTACAAGGACGGAGCCATATCTTTATGGGTTTCGTCATCCGAGTGCAAGCCCAGTATGTGATCAGCCTCAACCTTTATTCGCCGCGCATCCAACACTTACAGACATGAGCCCCACGAAGATCAGGGTCCCCGCCTACGAGTGGTACGGCGACAACCCCGTCGAACTCCAGTTTCCCGACGGCTGGACTGTCCACAAGGAGCGGATGGCAGGACATAGTGCAAGACCCCTGACCTCAGAAGAGGTCGCCGAGAAGCTCCAGCACCCAATAGGATCGCCAATGCTGAAAGAGCTGGCGAAGGGAAAAAGGCGTTGCACCATCATCTTCGACGACATGACGAGACCTACGAAGACCTGGCAGATGCTCCCCGCAATCCTCAAAGAGCTGCACAAGGGCGGCATCACCGACGACAAAATCAGCTTCATCATGGCGACGGGATCCCACGGCGCGCGGATGCTCCCTGACTTTAGGAAGAAGCTCGGCGAAGACATACCCGAACGGTTCCTCGTCTTCAACCACAACCCCTACGAGAACCTCGTTGACCTAGGGGAGACGAGCTACGGGACGCCCGTGAAGGTGAATCAGGAGGTGATGAGCTGCGACCTCAAGGTCACAGTCGGAGCCCTGATGCCCCACTTCGGCTACGGCTTCGGCGGAGGGGCGAAGATGCTTCTCCCAGGCGTCTCAGGCACAGACTCCATCTGGCACAACCACAACATCACCGAGGGCACCGGCCCCGGAAGGGTCTCTGAAAACCTGAGGAGGCTCGACGCAGAGGAGGCAGCAAAAATGGCGGGCATCGACTTCTCCGTCAACGCCCTAATCAACGCCAACCGCGATGTGACAGATATCATCTGCGGAGACGTGGTTGAGGCCCACAGGGAGGGCGCCAAGCGCGGCAGGAGGCATTACGCAACTCCCACCGTCGAGGACGCCGATATATCCATCGGCAACGGATACCCCATGGCAAACGAGGGCTACAAGGCGTACCACATCGCCGTCGAGTCCGCGAGGGAGGGAGGCGACCTCGTCTTCCTTGTCTACACCCCAGAGGGCTGCCGCGTCCACTACTACAACGGACGCTTCGGCACCGACTTCGGAGGCCGAGGCTGGACGCCAGACAAATACATAAAGAAACCTTGGAAGATGGATCGCATCATAGTCGTCTCACCACATCTGATGAAGGCCGACGAATGGTACTACGGCAAAGGATCGAACTGGGTCAAGTCTTGGACGAAGGCCTTAAAGCTACTTGAGGAGAACCATGGACCGGAGGCCGAGGTCGCCCTCTATCCATGCGCCGCCATGCAGATCTCAGAGCGGAACGCACTAAACAAATGATCTAGAACCCGAAGGAGGCCGAAAACCCAAAACCCGAAGGTTTATCGCTTTTTTACATAAGAAACGTTAAAATGCTCGACCGCTCCATTCTTCTCGGAGAACATCTAATAGAGTTGATTTTATGAGCGGGATTCTTCTCGTCAGGGATATCATGGTGAGGAACGTGAAGACCGTGCGGACCGACGACACCGTCCTGGGAGCGGTCTCGAAGATGAACAAGTTCCACATCGGCTCCGTCATCGTGACCAACAACGGACGCCCCGTCGGCATCATCACCGAGCGAAACATCCTCCAGAGGATCGTCGAGCCGGGCCTCGACCCCGCGATGGTCAGGGCGAAGGATATCATGTCGAGCCCCCTCGTCACCATAGACGCCAACGCCGTAGTCGAGGAGGCCGCCCAGATCATGGCGAGAAAGCGGATCAAGAAGCTCCCCATCGTCGAGGGCGGCAAGGTCATCGGCATCGTATCCACCAGCGACATCGTCCGCAGCAGCCCGACCCAGCTCGGCATCCTCGAGGAGCTGCTCAGGGTGAGGTGACTGCAGTGGAGTTCATGGAGCTGGTCAGGAAGAGGAGGAGCATCCGCAGGTACAAGTCCGACCCCGTCCCCAGGAAGAAGCTTGAGTACGTCCTCGAGGCCGCCCGGCTGGCGCCGAGCTGGGGCAACCGGCAGTGCTGGAGGTTCATCGTCGTCACCGACAAGTCGAAGCGGAAGGCCATCTCCACTAGGGAGTGGGTGGCAGATGCTCCCATGGTTATCGTCGGCTGCGCCTACCCTGAACTGTCGGGCTCCCGATTCAACCAGCAGTACTATATGCTCGACATGGGCATCGCCATGGAGCACCTGATACTGGCCGCGGCCGAACAGGGCCTCGGCACCTGCTGGATCGGCGGACAGTTCGACGAGGAGGCGGTGAAGCAGGTCCTCAGCATCCCCGAAGACGTAAGAGTCGTCGCGTTGACCCCCATCGGATACCCCGCAGAGACCCCGGGCCCGAAGGGGAGAAAGCCCCTGATGGAGATTGTCGGACACGACAGGTGGATGTAGAAGACGCTTCCTTTCAACTTATAGGCCACCAAAGTTCATCAAGCGTGTCCCTAAGGAGCTTGAGCTCCCCCACTCACGCGGTCACGATGTTCTTCATCTTTCACGCTTGTAGTGAATGGTGGCAGAGCAGCCCATGCAGCGGATATACGAGGGGCATGACGGGCAATGTGAGCCACAGGGCGTTCTCTCACCCAGCTCGCAGGGTATCCTCATCTCCAGTGTAGAGGGTTGATGGACTCGATCTTGGAAGATCAAGTCGGCTTTATTCCCGCCAAAGGTTCTCTCGGGATGCTCGGCAATGTATACGGCCCACCACTTTTTCCCCTCAGGCACCTTCAACACGATTTGGGCTGTTCTGCCTCTTGTGGCCCAGAACCAAATGTGAGGGCAGTCTCTGAACTTTTCGGCGCTCTTGGCTGCATTTTCCAGGGAGTCGAACTCTAGGCTTAGGACACCGCATATCAATGTCTCAGGCATCACGACGCCTCGTATGTTCCAGCCCTTTGACGATGACGTTGATGGGTATGCCCTGCCTTATGCTCTGGGAGGCGATGCAGAACTGTTCGAAGACGTCGATGCACCTCTCCAGCTGCTTCCCCTGATCCCCGTCGACCTCGGGCGTGAGCTCGACGTTCAGCTCCCTGATCCTCCATCGCCCCTCCTCATTCCGGGCGACAACCCCCTCAACGACGGCCTTCATCCCCGAGACCTCCACCCTCGACTTCCTTAGGCAGAACAGGAGGCTCGCGCTCAGGCAGTTGCCAACAGCCGCGGCTAGCAACCTCGAGGCGTTGGGGCCGACGCCTCCTCCGACGGGCTCCGGCTCGTCCATGATCAGGTCGTCGACGCCCTCGAGGCCGAAGTCGACTTTGAAGACGAAGTCCCTCTCCTGCTCCACTTCAACTTGGAAAGTCTTCTCCTCCGACAATTCCCATCCCGCTGACTATCGTGGAAAACCTATTTAAGGAGTCAGGGCTTCAGCCCACGCCTCTAGACATCTCGGCGTGCCTACGCTTTTGATCGCTCTCGTACCAGTAGCCGCCCGCGGCGAGGGCAATCCCGATGCCGAAGGACATCCAAACCATCCACTCGATGCTCGCATCCCCCGAGACGGTGATGACGTAGATTATGGCGAAGCAGGCGACCACGGACACGACGGCGCAGACGTACATCAACGTCCACGGTTTTAGCTCCAAGCGACTTCCCCCTTCGGGCTTCTTGTCATCACCGCTTTCAACCATGTAGACTTGGAGACGACCCTCAGCTCTGTTCAAACCAGAACCGGTACCAATGCCTCAGGGAGTCGTCTCTCCGTTCCGGCCTCTCAGACTCGTAGAAGCTTGGGTATCCATCATATTCAACGGCTTCATCTATAGAGGCGCCCTCCCCGATGAGCCTCATCATCTCGTCTCTGACTGCCTCGAACCATTCGAGCTGGACCTTAATCTCTGACTTGTCGCAGAGCGGCCCATGGCCCGACACAATGATCTCCACGTCCATGGCCAGGATCGCCCTGAACGCCTTAATCCAATCGTCGGGGTTAGCTGAAGGGTCGCCAGCCCATGGGAACGTCTCGGCGAAGACGAGGTCTCCTGCGAACAGCACCCTGTCGTCGGGGACGTAGACGACGGATGAGCCCGCCGTGTGACCGCCCATGTGGATC
>CAZRAV010000068.1:0-5616 GCA_964598175.1 uncultured Candidatus Bathyarchaeia archaeon
CATAACCTCAGAGTCGTCTAGGAGTTATCCAATTGTTTAAGCAAACATAGTGGTTAGATTTAAACCTTTTTCAACTGGAAGTATCGCTGGTCCAGATGCTGGTTTGAATATTATACCAAGAGAAAAGGAAAGTCATGGATGAGGAAGGTTATGATGAGCGCAATTGGCAGCACGAAGATGATCCTATGTGAGAATCTGTTGTACCTGAACCCTCAGACGAGGTTTCTCGCCGCCTAGATTGTGCTACTCAAAGTTCGACGAACCTATGGTCCTACCACCAAGATTTTTTTTGCGTCAAATCTACTACAAGTGAGGATTACGCCGATTGCGCAAGAACCTATGGGAGCCCTATCATGGATAGGGTGATCATAAGTCTCGTGAAGTCGCCTTCGATGAGGAGGTGTTGGAGGGACTCTGTTCTTCTTTATTCCTCGAGTCGCCCTTCGGAGTTAAGATACCTCTTGACGGTCTTGAGGGCCTGGAGGAACTCGCCTCCATGGGAGGTTAACCTGTAGCCTCTTGTCCCACCGTAATCCTCCTCTTTAACGAGGCCACGTTCGGCAAGGAAAGTGACGGCCTTCTTGGCCCTGTCGACGGGGAGGTTGGCACCATAGGAGATGCGGGTGATGGCGCTCACCCCCTTTCTGCGAATGGTATCGAGGATGTCGGAGTAGATATCGTAGCGTGTCCGCCGCTCCATGGCGCCACCCTTCTATCGCTATCAAAGTGGTGGAGCGGATAGCTTTTCAATCTTTTCGGGTGTGGAGGCGAAGCTGACATCGCGTTCGGCGCTCAGAGACTCGGTGTACTTCACTTCTCCGCTAATCCTGCAGCCGGACTCGATGTCGATCCTCGCCGCGTATATGTTTCGTGCACGGCAGCCTCTCCTCAGCGTAACTGACTCAGCGTAGATGTCTTCCACGCGAGCCCGTTCCCTGATGAAAATGGTGTTGGCGATGATGGGGCCTTGGGCCTCTCCTCTCCTCCCGATCTCTATCCTCCGCGCCTTCGCTCCTGATGTGGTTATGAGGGTGTTGGTCTTGATCTCCTCATCGGCTTCAGCTTTCTCCGCTTCTAGCCTCCCTCCGACTCGTATGATTTCGGCTTTTACGGTTTCACCGATTTCGGCTTTCCCTCCAACATTGAGGGACTCGGAAAGCCTCAGGTTGTTCCTGATCCTGACCACGCCTCCGACATCGATGCTCCGGCCCGAGGCATCACCGAGTATCTCGACTTTTCCGCCGACATCGATCTCATTGAAGATTAGGTCGCCATCGCTCTTGAGCGAGCCACCGACATCGATGTCTCCTCCCTCTCCTCCGGTTAATCGGACTCCGCCACCGACATCGATGCTGCTGAACTTGATGGGTCGTGAAGATCTGAATGAGCCGCCGACCTCTACCTTATCTTGGATGACGCCGCCGGCTACTTCGACGCGTCCGCCCACGTCGACCTCTTTAACTGTGATCTCCGAGTCGCACCTCACCGAGCCCCCCACATCGATCTTCTCAGCCTCCACGGGCCCCCTCCCTTCGAACCTTCCGCCCACGTCAATAGTGCCGCTTCTCGTCGCGCCATCTACATGAACGGAGCCGCCGACATCGATATGCTCTACCTCGGCGTCTGATCCGGAGTGGAATGAGCCGCCGACATCGACGCGAGCCGCCTTCGTTTTCTCCCCCACCCTGAGGGAGCCACCCACATTGACCCGATCCGAGATCAGATCGCCCGAGACCTTGACGCGTCGGTCCACCTCCATCTTCTCCGCGGACAGATTACCGCCGACGTGAAGCTCCCCCTTTCTGATCTTTATGAAGTGCTCTGCATACAAGTCGCCCTCCACGACGACCTCTCCGTCTCTTCCCTTGAGGTCCGCCGTCCTCAGGCTGCAGTTGAAGGTGCAGTCGCCATAGCAGAGTGTTGCGCCCTCGACTTGGACGGTGTCGTCGGGGGAATCTGCCTTGACAGTCGCGTCCTCGACGGTGAGATCTCCTCTGACCCTCGAAAGGGTCTTTGTTGTTCTCCTCGGCACGGTCACATCTTCGGACATGTGATCCACTGTGTTATGCCCCATCGGGGTCTCTTTTAAAGGTAAAACACATGTGATACTCACAATTTGTGACTATCTTCTGTGATGATGATGTGCGACTACGGAATGTGAGTCGAGTTTATAACCTGACTCTCGGTGTCTCGTCTTGGTTGAAAGAAATGGCCGAGATAGATATAGCCGATGGGAACTTCCTGAAGCTTAAAGAGCTGCAGAAAGTGATCCAAGTCGAGGATGAGGTCGAGGTAAGCATGGACGAGACCCTTGCGCGGGTCCTCGCCTTCTACCGTAAGTTCGTTCCCTATAACTGACCTGGATTACATCTGGCTCGCGAACACGGGTAGCAATGTTTAAAGTTCCCGAGCACATCAAGATGAAGAACCAGATCGCCTAGCAGGCCATTGTTGGTCTGTGAGATGGTTTGAGGTAGTTTATCGGTAGAGTAATGGAGGGATGAGAAAAGATGTTGAATTATAATCACCTAGAGGAGAGGTCCACGTACAAAGATGAAGACGGACAGTCTCAGGGGTCTCTGGTGACCATGAGGAAGCTTCCCACGGGGATGATTGGTTTCACCATCGTCTGGATTGGGCAGTTCATCTCGCTCCCCGGCACATGAATGACACATTTTGGACTTACTATCTGGGCTTGGGGAATTACTGGCGAGGCGACGGCCCTTGCTTTAGTTGGCTTCTTTACTTTGGCTCCCTATATGTTGATGAGCCCCATTGCTGGAGCTCTTGTGGACCGATGGAACCGCAAGCTCGTTATGATGCTGAGCGACCTTGCCTCGGGCTTAGCTACTGTTGTCGTCCTTATACTCCTAACTAGCAATCGACTGGAGATATGGCATCTGTATGTGACGGGGGCCTTCTCGGGTGCTTTCAACGCGTTCCATTTTCCAGCGTACTCCGCGGCCGTCACATTGATGTTGTCGAAGAAGCAGTACACCCGTGCTAGCGGGATGCTTTCCCTCGCGAGTTCAGCGTCTGGCATCATCGCCCCTATTGCTGCAGGGATGATGTTGACTTTCATCGGCATAACGGGTATCATGGTTTTCGACGTGTTCACGTTCCTGGTGGCGATAGGGGCTTTGTTGGTGATCCACATACCCCAGCCCGTTTCAACCGAAATGGAAGAGAAGGGGGAGAGAAGCCTCTGGAAGGATTCCGTGTACGGTTTTCGCTATATCTTTAAGCGCCGCAGCATCCTCGGCCTGCAGCTGATATTCCTCATAAACAATTTTTTGGGTAGCCTCGGCTTCGTACTGCTCGCGCCCATGATACTCTCTCGCACCGGCAACGACTCGTTGATCCTTGGAAGTGTGCAGTCAGCCTTTGGGGTCGGTGGGGTTGTAGGTGGCCTCGTCGTTAGCGCTTGGGGCGGTCCAAAGCGTAGGATACACGGATTGCTGTTGGGGTTGACTTCGAGCGGCCTGATGGGTATCACGTTGATGGGTCTCGGTCGCGGTCTCACCATCTGGGCCTTGGCTGCTTTCATAATCATGTTTGTCAACCCCATCACCAACGGCTCCAGCCAAGCCATCTGGCAGTCCAAGGTTGCCCCACAGGTGCAGGGCCGTGTCTTCGCTACTCGTGCACTCATCGCTCGGTTCTCTCAACCCTTGGCCATGGTTTTGGCTGGTCCCCTTGCCGACTGGATTTTGGAGCCGTCCATGATGCCTGGGGGCGATCTTGCACCAGTTTTTGGATGGCTGGTTGGCACAGGTCCGGGATCAGGTATCGCCATTATTTTCGTCATCGCAGGGCTCTTGGGGGCGATCTTCAGCTTGGGTGGATACGTCTTCAACGCCGTGCGAAACGTCGAGGATATCCTGCCCGACCACGACGCAGATCGAACCTAAACATCGCCTATTGAAAGGATCCGAGGTCCAGCTTCAACCATTGTTGGGCTTATTCGCTTCTGGAGGCCAAGTAGATGGCGGCTGATCCGTATATAAACCCCTGTAGGATGATGCCGAGCCATGAAGGACTCTTTATCCCCGGGTACGCCGATATGAGGTAGAGGCCGGTGCTCTGAAGGACTATGGCTATGAAGATATATGTCATCCAGAGGCTGACCCGGGAGCTCCAGATGTTTTTTGAATAGGGGTAAGGGTCAACTCTCTCTGGCGTTGTGTATCTGAAAGGCGTTGACTCCACGTAGGTGATGGCGAAGTTTGTCCTCGGGCTTTGGGAGAGTTTCTTCTCGAATACCCAATAGCTCGCTAGGAAGAGGCCAAAGAGTAGCGTGAAGATAATTGTCAGGCTGAAGAGGCCTAGTATCCACCAGGGATAGCTCCACAGATCCACCATCAGACGCCTTGAGGGAAGATCCTCACTGCTCACGAGTCTTAATGTGTTATACAAACATGGTGTAACAGGTCTAAGTTCACGAAAGGTTACACATGAGCGAGTCTTTTAGGGGGTTGATTGGCGGGCCTTCAGTGCTGTCTATTCTGAGAGCATGCGTGAGTGGGAGGGAGCATGAAAGCCGTGCGAACTATTCAGCCCACCTATTCTCCCTTCAACATACCCACATATCCGACGCTCTAGGACCACTTCATCCTTGGTTTGGGTAAGCGGGATAGCTCGCCTGTTAGGGGACAAGTGTAAATCCCACCAACATAACCCCTTTCCCACGACTTTCACGACTCACTCGCAAAATGACTTCGACTTGATTACACCATCCCGAACGTGAGAATTGAAAAGTAGCCCGGGAGAGACTACCGCCCAATCGGAGAGTGGTATTCCATCATCCTCTCTAGGCCGACGCGCGCGAAAAAGTTGATTAGTTTTGGCTCTTTAATCCCCAATTGCTTTAACTTATTTTCCATCAAAGGGTCATTCAACTCTTTAAACGCAATACCCAAAGCCTTAGCAATCTTTTTCAGCTTCCTTTTAGAAGGAATGACCTTTCCTTTTTCCATTTCTGAAATGAAGCTATTTGTGACATAGTCGAGCTTCTCCGCCAATTGCTACTGAGTCAAACCCTTCTCCTCCTATAATTTTCTCCCAAAAATCACATCACCTCTAACCGATAACAGCATTAACAAAAAATAGCTGTCACGAGAAGATATGACTAACGCGCGAAGAACTAATTCTCCCTATGAGCCAGAATCAATAGGACACTTTTGTGAAGCGCTTCCTTTTCACTCCTTATGCTTACTAGTGTCCCCTAAGGATCAACGTCATCGTTACACAGATTTTATAAATTTTCTGGTTTGTACCGTTGAATTGGTTGATAGAAATGTCAGGGATTGTCGAATTGTTCAAGAAATCCGAGAAAATCTTCGTTAAAAAGGAAGCAGACGCTAGCAAGCAAACCTGGGAAAAATTCTATGCTCCGGAAATGGCGCCGGAGGAGGTAGAAGCAGAGGCTGCTCAGATAGCTGAGATAAATGAGGTACGGGAAAGGAACGAGGAGGCGATACTCGACCTGCCAAACGTCGTAGGCGTAGCTGTCGGTTACAGGGTTAGAGCCGGCAAACCAACAAAAGAACTAGGCTTGTCGATCTTTGTTGAGAAGAAGGTAGCAAAAAAGGCACTTTCGCCTACTGAACTAGTCCC
>CAZRAV010000069.1:0-5609 GCA_964598175.1 uncultured Candidatus Bathyarchaeia archaeon
GCGGCGTCGGCTACGACATCAACTGCGGCGTCCGCCTCATGCGGACGGACCTGACGTACGAGGAGGTGAGGCCGAGGGCCCTCGAACTCATCGACAGGATCTTCAGGCTCGTCCCCTGCGGCGTAGGCCTCGGCAGCAACATACGCCTCTCCACGAGAGAGCTGGACAACGCCATCGTCGAGGGCGTCGACTGGGCCATAGGAAGGGGCTACGGCTGGGCCGGCGACTCAGAGCACATGGAGGAGGGGGGCTGCATGAAGGAGGCCAACCCCGACAAGGTTTCGAGCAGGGCGAAGCGGCGGGGGGCCGGCCAGCTGGGGACCCTCGGCGCGGGGAACCACTTCCTCGAGATCGCCCGGGTCAAGGCCGTCTACGACGAGGAGGCGGCAAAGACCTTCGGCATCACGGGCCCCGACCAGATCGTCATCTGGATCCACACAGGCTCCCGGGGGTACGGCCACCAGATAGCAAGCGACTACATCAGGGTGATGGACAGGGCCGTCGGCAGGTACGGAATCCGCATCCCCTCCAGGGAGCTCGGGTGCGCCCCGCTGAAGAGCAGGGAGGCGGAGGACTACTACCAGGCGATGTCCTGCGCAATCAATTGGGCTTTCATCAACCGGCACATCATCATGCACCAGGTCCGCAGGGCCTTCGAGGAGATCCTGAATCGGTCCGCGGACGAGATGGGGATGACCTTGGTCTATGGCATGACCCACAACACCGCGAAGAGGGAGGACCACATCTTCGATGGGAGGCGCGTGGAGACCGTCGTCCACAGGAAGGGAGCCTCCCGCGCCTTCGGCCCCGGCAGGGCTGACCTCCCCAGCGACTACCAGAGCACGGGTCAGCCGGTTCTGCTAGTGGGGACGATGGGGACGGCGAGCTACCTCCTCGTCGGCACCGAAAAAGGGGAGGAGATCTCCTTCGCGAGCACGGCCCACGGCGCGGGACGGGTGATGAGCAGAACGGGCGCCCGGAGGCGTTTCACGGCGAAGGGCATCCTCTCAGCCCTCAAGCGGAAGGGGATCGTCGTCCGAGCAGCCAGCGGCAGAGTCGTGGAAGAGGAGAGCCCTGAAAGCTACAAGGACATCCACAGGGTCGCCGAGGTGAGCCACCGCCTCGGCATCGGCCGGAAGGTGATGATGTCGGTGCCTATAGCCGTCGCGAAGGGCTGAGAGATGCCCTAAAACAGTATTAAATCTATCTTTTTTCTGTTATATGTAGAATCCTCATCCTTTTATTTTCTAGAGTAACACCCAGTGAGCATGACGGAGAGATTCTTCAAGTTGCATGAGAGCAAAGACACGACTCGAGAGATCGTGAACATAATTGAAAATTTTCCCACAGGTGAGCATTTTTAAGTCACCGTCTTCCCCTATGTTTAGGAACTATCGAAAATGGGTAAGAAATTAGTTAAGAGCGAGGAGGATATCAGAAGGGGGATGATCCTCCCCGTGGCGAACGATGTCCTGGGCATCGTGACCAAGAATCTGGGCTACACCCGGATGAGGGTGACCTGCCAGGACGGGTTCAAACGCCTCTGCAGGATCCGCGGGAAGATGAAGAAGCGCAACTGGGTGAGGGAAGGCGATGTCGTTCTCGTCTCCCCGTGGGACTTCCAGGCCGAACAGAAGGGCGACATCATCTTCAGATACACTAGGAATCAGACCTACTGGTTAAGGGAGAAAGGTATCTTAAGAGTTGGATAACGCCCGTGCTATTGTCCTACTGTTGATTTCGTCTTCCATAATTCCTTTTGATCGTCGTTTTCTTATCTTCTTACTTTGCGCATGAAATGTTAGTAACACGCAAACAATATCCATTCATTCTAATTAATCGAAATTGACACCCTGTAAAAGTCTGGTGACTTAACGCCCAAAGAGACGGATTCTATTCCCTTTTTATGGGCATGTTACCAATAATTAGGTATATATTGGTCTGATCCTACTCATTTTTAGATGAGCTGTGTACACGTCGGGTGCTGATAAGAGGTTGAAGCCCTTCCTTTGGTTCACGCTCTACGGCCTGCTAAACCTAGGGGCAGGGTCAAGGCCAGTCAAGATCTCGACGACGGAGCTCTCAGCAATGCTCGGGAGCTCTCAGCAGTCGGCCTCGAGGCATCTCAGGCTCCTCGAGCAGATGGGGCTGGTGACAAGGCGGATCGGCACAAACGGGAGCATCATAAGGATCACCGAGGAGGGCGCGAGGGCGCTCAACGAGGTGTTCTACTGCTTGAAGAGGCATCTTGAGGGTGGTGAGGGAGAGGCCTTCGTCTTCGAGGGCACCGTCTTCAGCGGCCTCTACGAGGGGGCTTACTACGTCAGCCTGGAAAGGTATCGGGGCCAGATTAGAGAGAAACTGGGGTTTGACCCCTACCCGGGGACGCTCAACCTGAGGCTCAGGGAGGCCGATGTCGAGGTGAGGCAACGGCTGGAGCGGCTGCCCCCCATCATCCTTGAGGGCTTCAAGGACCATGAGAGGGCCTTCGGCTCGGCCCGGTGCTACCCAGCGGTGGTTAACGATGACATTGATGGGGCCATCATCATGGCGGAGAGGACGACCTATGACTGGTCGGTGATGGAGGTCATCTCCCCCATCCATCTCCGGAAGCACTTCGGGTTGGAGGATGGAGACACCGTCAAGGTCTCGATCTCCAGTCCTCGACGATTTTCCCTTTGATCTTGGACGAGCTGTTCAGGTCTTCCTTGCCGAATCTTCCTATTTTGACTACGCGGAGATTAAGCCCTCGCTTCTCTACGATTCTCCGGGTTTGACGCTCGATATCGTCTTGGTCGTGGCCGACGGCGATGATGTCGGGCTTGATCTTCTCCATGACTGCCTCTAGGTTCATCTCCTCGTAGCCGAGCAGGGCTTCATCGACCACGTTGAGAGCCTCGACCAGTGCTCTCCGCTGGTCCTCAGGTATGATTGGGGCCTTACCCTTCATCCTCTTCACGGTCTCATCCCGGGCGATTATGACCATTAGCCTTGAGTCCGGGCCGCCCTGTCTCTTTGCCTCCTCTAGGAACCTGATGTGGCCGTAGTGGAGGAGGTCGAAAACGCCTGATGCGAGGACCGTGGTTGTCATCGTCGTCACCACTTGAACTCGACTAGGCCGAGGAGCCTGAGGGCGTCGAGGATGCCTTCGCTGTAGCAGACGGATGCTAGGGCTGGTGCCTTCCTCTCCTCGGCGTAGTACATGGCATCCTTCAGATATCTCTCCGCGTGTTTGATTAAATTATTTACCTCAGCCTCCGCGATATCCCTTGGAAGTGTCCCCCGTCTCAGCTCTTCCAGCGCCCTCTGGCAGCTCTGCGTGTACTTATCGATGAGATGGTCGATTTCTCCGGTTGTTCTTCTATTCTCTAGGGCTTCCTTAGGGCAGCCGCCGATTATTTTGACGGCTTCGTCTTCCAAGAAGTGGAGTCGGCTGGGGATGATGAGTGCGTGGGGCGGAGCCCCGAAGTCAGCTTGGGCTATCTCCGACGCCCTCCCAGCCCTGATGTTAGGGTTCTCCGATCCCAGGCGGGCGACGCCGACGACGAGGGTCTCCCTGCTAAAGGTGTTGGGCCTTTCGGCGTCGAGGAGGATGGCTGTCGCCTGGTCGATGGTGAGGTGTTGGCCTGCCTCGGGGTCGAGGTCGAGGAGGATGAGGGTGTGGAGGCCGTGTTCGAGGTTCTCCTCCACGGCGTTGAGGACGGTGTCGGCCGGACCTTTCTTGGGCAGGGGGAGGGTCACAGTCCTTCCGAACTTGTAGAGGGATAGGCCCGTCTCGGCGACGGCGGTCAGGATGGAGGAGCCGTGGACGACGCGGGTTGGGATGCGTCTCCGCCTGGCGTCTAGGATGAGGGAGATGTGGGTGGTGGCCGTGAGGCAGTCGCCACCGACGAGGAGGCCGACTTTGCGCCGCCGGGCCTCGTCCAGGAGGATGTCGGACTCCTCCTCTAATCGGCTTCGGGTGAGCTCCTCGACTGGTTTGCCGATGAGTGTGCTGAGTCGCTCCGTGTCGGTGTCGAGCTTCGTCGTGTACATCTCTGCGTAGAGGACGTCGCAGCTCCTGGCCTCCTCCAGGGCGCGGATGCTGAGGTCCTTCTCGTCGGAGAGGCCGATGCTGATGAGGGAGAGGCCGGGGGTCATGGCTTCCGCCTCCTGAGGGGAATGCGGGTCGTCGCGCCACACCTGAGACAGGTGACGGCTACATGTGGCTCCCGGTGTTGCCTGATGCGTGTTCTGCTGGTGGCGCCGGGGACGAGGAAGGCGTTGCATCGGCGGCAGACCCTTCGACGGAGGTCTCTGGGGAGGCGGAGACGGGTGCGCATCGCGATCCTCCTGGCGAGATCGACGTATCTCTGGGCTCTGGCGGGTTCGGTGTGGAAGGTTTCATCGGCGAGGCTGAAGAGGATTCGGATGCGCTCCTGTGCGATCTTCTCCGTCTGCCTGTCGGTCATGGTTTTCCTCAGCTTTTCTCTTCTCTTCGGGGGGACTTAACCTTTCCCGAGGCGCGGGAAGAGTTTATAAGAGTTGGGTGGAAAGTTGGTTGTTGGAGCGGGGTGGGGCAGCCAGGTTAGCCCGTGGGGCTCATAACCCCAAGGTCGGAAGTTCAAATCTTCCCCCCGCTACCAATAATATACCCCCCATAAACAAGCCTTATTCAACACGCTCTGGCAGATCAGGAACTTAAGCAAAAACGCACAGAAGATCTATGCGAAGTGTCTAAGAACGATCTCACGTAATGCCGATCTCAATGACCCTATACCGGTAGAGGAATACGTCTTTGATCTGGACTGTCCTAACAAATACCGTAATAATATATTCTCAGATTACAACCACTATTACGCGCGCGAATGAGCAAGTTAAAGGGATATTTTTCCCTCTTTTGATGAAATAAAGGATTTTCTGTTATGTAAATAATAGATCTATAATAGAATAGCTTCTCCTGTTAGCCTTATAAGGAGTAAGCCCTATTCAAAATCGACCAGATATGAGTGAAGTAGAATTCGATATGAAACCAGTTGAGAAGAAGCCTTCAAGGAGATACAGGAAGGGAAGCAAATACGACCCGATACTGGATGCTTTCATGGCAGGAGAAGATAAGCTTGTCAATGTCACTGTTGAAGGGAAGGATGCCAACTACCTGAGGACACAAATGAACAAGAGAATCGAAGCTAAAGGATTAAAGGTTAAGACCTCAGTCGTCAATGGAGTCTTGTATCTACAGAAATCTTAGGTTATTAACGAACATTAGATCCCTTTTCTTTTTTCCAAAGTGATAATCATCGAATGGTAAGGTTTTTAAATTGGTATAGGAAATTAAAGGAAAACATTCGGTGACATGGATATGACATTGACTTTTGACCCGGCAGGAGAAGGATTGGCTAAAGTTCTGAGAGATTATCAGATTGAGGCCTTGAGACACGTCTGGACGAAAGAAGATGATGGAGCCATCTCCAAGGAGGTCTGGCAGCACACCAACGAGGTACTCGAGGGTATAAGGACCATAAGCAGGGCCTCTATCATCAACTTCCTCAACTACATGGTCGATGAAGGAGTACTCAACTACAAGGAGGAGACCTGCAAAGGCGGTTATAGACGGATATACTCCCCGA
>CAZRAV010000070.1:0-1802 GCA_964598175.1 uncultured Candidatus Bathyarchaeia archaeon
AGGCCTTCCACAACCCGAACGGGGCGTGGCACGACATCGCCGGCATCTGCAACCCCGAGGGCAACGTCCTCGGCATCATGCCCCACCCCGAGCGAGCCTACTTCGGCTGGCTCACCCCAGACTGGACCCGCGGCGATGAGCCACCCAAGTATGGGGACGGAAGGCTGGTGCTCGAGTCCGTGGTCAAGTACGTGGAGAGGAAGTTCTAGAGGAACTCCCCCGACGGTCCTCCTCAAGCCTCTGCTTGAGGCCCTCGTCGCCCAAAGCCAGAATCTCCGCGGCGAGAAGCGCCGCGTTCTTCGCGGAGTCGATGCCGACACAGGCGACGGGCACCCCCACGGGCATCTGGACCATGGAGAGGAAGGCGTCCAGGCCCTCTAGCTTCACCGCCCTCGGGACCCCAACGACCGGCCTCAGAGTGTGCGCGGCTATAAAGCCGGGAAGCGCGGCCGATAAACCGGCGACGGCGATAAAGATCGAGGCTTCAGAGGCGTCGATGTACTCCTCCAGCGCCTTCGGGTTCCTGTGGGCCGAGTAAACCTTGAGCTCACAGCTAACGCCTAACTCCCTGAGGACGGCCTCCGCCTCCTCCCCGAGCTCCCTGTCCGACTCGCTCCCGATGATGATCGACACGCTGACCATGGTGAGGCCTCAAGGCTTCATATAGAATTCTGCTTCAAGCGTTTAAAGCAGTTAGACGGATGGGTGAATCTCTTCATCGCTTACAGTTTCCTCCGCATGATGATCGAGTAGTCCCCGAATCCCAGCTTTCGATAGAGGTTGAGGGCTGGTAAGTTGCTCTTTATCACATTCAGCCTGACGTGGGTTGCTCCCTTCGGCTTAACGTATGCGAACGCCTTCTTCATCAGCTCTGTTGCTATCCCCCTCCTCCTAAAGTCTGGGCAAACATACAAGTCGTTGATGGTTGCGCATCTGATGTTAGCCTCCAGGGGTGTCCTCATCTGGCTCCTATAGATTGTGAACCCGATCACCTTGCCATCGACTTCGGCGACCAATACCTGATTCTCGTCCTCCTCGTGAACCGATAGTACATAACTCCTCCACCTCGACATGTCCTCATCCGTTGGGGAGAAGAAATCCCCCGATACCACTGGATCATTTTCGACCTCGCTCCAGAACACGACAAGCGTATCCAGATCATCCGGACGAAATGGACGGATGCGCAGATTCAACATGGGTTCACCATACACCTTAACACATTCGGGTTTTATGAATCTGGCAATCCCAGCTTGCAATCAAATTGGCCTCTGATCCTTGGATCGTTCAATGCATTGATTCATTTCGAGAAAAAGAAGGGCTTTTTGCGAGAACTTTCCTCAGGTTAGCCGGCACGACTACTTCCCTAGCAGCTTCAGCGTCTCTCTGCAAAAGTGGGGGAGGTCTGGGGGGAACCTGCTAGTCACCAGGTTTCCGTCCACCACCACGGCCTTGTCGACGTACTCGCCGCCCGCGTTCTTCACATCTGTAGCCACGGCCCTGTAGCACGTCAGCTTCTTCCCCCGCACCACATCTGCCTCAACGAGAAGCTGGGGGCCGTGGCATATGGCCGCGACAACCAGCCCACCGTCGAAGGCGTCCCTCACCAGCTTAACAAGACCGGGATGAATGCGCATCCGGTCGGGAGCCCACCCTCCCGGCACGACGACTGCTGCACATTCATCTAGGTTGATGTCGTCGGGGGCGACCGTCGACCTCATTGGTACGCCGTGCTTCCCCTCGTAAGTCTCCTTCGCCTTCGGGCCCACCACATCGACCTTGAAGCCGGCCTCCTGGAACCTGTA
>CAZRAV010000070.1:1902-5553 GCA_964598175.1 uncultured Candidatus Bathyarchaeia archaeon
CCTTCGCCTTCGGGCCCACCACATCGACCTTGAAGCCGGCCTCCTGGAACCTGTAATAGGGGTAGAGCAGCTCCGCATCCTCGAAACCGTTCTCCACCACGATCAGAACCTTCTTCAAAAGAGTCACCGTGAGGACAGTAGATCGGGGTTATATCAACGTTGCGAACTAGACCATTTCAAGCATGTTCAGAAGCTCTGGAACCTCGACGGCTGCGTGCTCTGCCACACGCTCGTTAACGGCCTAGCGTTGCTCCTACGTCTGACCGCTCTCTGATTGGTATAAACAGTAATATCACTATGATAGAGAGGACAAGACTCGCTAGGACTGGTGCTCTGAATCCGGAAGTTTCGTAGAGGAAAGCCCCTAAGATGGGTGCTGGGAAGGATATCAACCCCTTCAGACAATTGAGGTCGCCAAAAAATCTACCCCTCTCATACTCGGGTACAACGTTGGATAGATACGAGTTCATAGAAGGTTCCCAAGTAGAAATAGCCATCCCCAGGAACACTTGGCAGATGAGGAAACCGAGAAAGGTTCTTGAGATTAAATAGCCCGCGAAAACCAATAGAGAAATTCCACCAGACACTATTAGGATGAGTCTGCTCCCATGGCGATCGACGAGTTTTCCAACAAACATCTGCGATGAGGCAGCTGAGATGGATACCACATTGGCTAGGATGCCCAACTGAAGTAGTGTGAAGTTGAAGGTCTTCAAAAGCATCCCAAGGAAGATTCCCTCTCCTACGGCGTATGCGAAACGGTTGATGATCACGGCGACATAGAACTTGGATAGCCCCAACCTGAATTGTAAAACCTCCTTTAGAGAGCCGAGAATGACGTGGAAGTTGAACGTCTTTCTGCTTTTCAGGGTCTCCTTGATATACGCTGCGAATACGACGAAGGCCGAGAATTCGGTGAGTAGCAGGATGCCCAAAACTGGTCGGAATCCATAGTTCCCCGCTATGTATCCAGCGATTACGGGGGCATAGAAACCGGGCACGAACCAGGTTAGAGATATGAGGCTGAAGGCCGTACCCCTCTCATTCTGTTCAACGGACTCGGAGATCATTGTGGGAAAGATCGGATCCCAGAGCGAGCCCGAAACCGAGAAGAGGATGATGGTGGGCACCAGAAAGATCCATGCCCTAGCTGAAATGCAAAGAATGATGCCCATAAGGGTGAGGATGTAGGAGACCATCAAGAGACGCTTTCTGCCGACGCAGTCTGAGATCCTCCCCATGATGAGCTGGAGCACTGAACGGAGGGCTATTAGTGCGCCGGTCAGGCTTCCCAGGATTGACATTGTGGCGCCTAGTCCGAGGACATAGGGCTGCCAGACCACATCGAACATGTTCCAACCCGTGTTGGATACCATCTCACTTAGAGCCAAGGCTGGGAGATTGCCCTTCAGGCCGAGCAGCCCTATAAGCTTGTCCTTGATTTTCATTCGATGACGCCTGGGGAATCTAGTGTCTAAATGACGATGTAATCCGATAGATGATGGAATCAAACATAAGAATTTCTATATAAAGAGAAATTGTAGAGCTCGAACTGACATCGAACCAACTCAAAATGTCGCGTGCAAGAGGATTGTCCCAGGGCGTACTCAGATTTTGCTAGTTTTCGGCCTCCAGACGGATGGAAACCACTGTTATTCGACGTAGATAGCAGGCCTGTAGGGCTTGGACCTGTGTGCCCTCTTCTCCGGGTCCCTGATCCAGGGGTCGCTCTCCTCCGAGACGGTCACCTCGCAACCGAATTCGGCCCTGAGGAAGTCGGCGGCGTCTTGCAGGAGCTTCGACTCGTTGATGACTCCCATCTCAAGCCGCCTCCTCACAGTCTCTGCCGGCGTCTTCTTCACGTCCTCGACGATGCCCCTGGCGAAGGCAGGGACCTCCTTCACTCGGACCTTCAACTCCTCGTCCCTGAAGGACTCCTTAATGAGGGTTCCCACGTCGAGTGTGCCCTTTGCCGCCAGCTCCAGCGCCTTCTGGTAGACCTTCCATTTCCAGCCTGTGGCGGTGTAGAAGTGGATGCACGTCGGCTTGATCTTCGTCACTCTTGTTATGTTTTGCACGTCCTCGAGGCTCGCCCGGATGATGGCCTCTAGCTCCTCCATATCGGGCCTCATCAACGCCTCGTCGGTCCTAGGCCATGCGGCGAAGGAGACGAAGCCCTCACGGCCCAACGCCTCCCAGATCTCCTCGCAGAGATGGGGCGTGAACGGCGCCAGCATCTTCACCTGGGCCTCAAGGATGGTCCTTAGAACATGCTGAACAGCATGCTTCCGGGGCTCATGCTGCCGCTGGGCGGAGACGCGCCTCAGGTACCAGTCCAAGTCCTGGTTGAGGTTGTAGAGGGCGGCGTGGATGGTCTTTCTCACCCTCATCTCGGTCATCGCCTCGTTGGCCTCAGCTATGTATCCCTGGAGGCGGCTAAGCATCCACTTGTCTATCTCCTTCAGCCCGAACTCGCCCACCTCGGGTTCGGCGGCAACCTCCAGAGCACGCGCATAAAACCTATCAAGGTTGTCGCTCATGGACTTGGCTACATCTGGGCTGAAGTCCACGTCTTTGAGTGGCTCCGCGGTTATCATCAACGTCAGCCTCAGAGGGTCGACGCCGAAGCGTTCTATGGCCGTAGCGAGGGGGATGATGTTGTACAGGGACTTGCTCATTATCTGCCCCTGATTGAGGACGCTGCCGTTGACGGTGATGCCCCTAGGCCACTTCTCCCGTGGGAAGATGGCGTCGTGATTGAAGATCATGAAGGTCAGGTGGTTGGAGATGAGATCTCGCCCAGAGTGGCGGGCGTCCAATGGGTAGAAGTAGTTGAACTGAGCCCGCATGGTCTCCAGCTCTTCGACCTCGATGCCAGTTGTCTCCTCAACCTCCTCACAATTTCCCTCGCCCAGAAAGATGTAGTCCCAGAACTGCTCGTTGAGGGTCTCGGGCTCCGGCTTCAGCCTTTTTATGTCCTTGATGACGGTGTAGTAGGCCATGTAGATGGTGGAGTCCGAGAGGGACTCGATGATCCAGTCTGGGGCCCAGGGCAGCTTGGTGCCCATCCCCACGTTCCGAGCGCAGGCCTTCCTGTTCAACCAGTCGATGACGTATTCGAACTCTGGCCTCAGCTCCCGCGGGATGATGGTCATCTCGTCCAGATTCTCGTGGGCGAGTCGCTTCCACTCCCCGTCGCCGTAGTCTATGAACCACTGGTTCTCGAAGATCTTGACGACGACCTCAGACCCGCAGCGGCATTGGACAGGTTTCATCAGCTCGAAGAGTGTTGTCGCCCTCCCGTCTGCGATGAGGTCGCTCTCCACAGCCTCCTTCGCCCTGTCCACGGATAACCCCGCGTACCGTCCAGTGTTCCCCCGCATCCTGCCGTTGTGGAACTCCTGGCTGTAGATCTCCTTGGTGGCCTTCTCAAGCCGCGGATCGTCCTGCGCCTCAATCCCGAGCTTCTTGACGATGTCGGCGGCGGGGCTCTCCCCGTAGCCGGGAAGCTCGATGATGGAGACGGGGCCGAGACCCTTGACGTCGCCTGGCTTGAGTCCGAGCTCCTGCAGCGCCCTGTTCGACAAGCCCTTGAACTCCTCTAGCGCGACGTAATCGTAGGGGGCGTGGGCCGGAACCGACATGACCATG
>CAZRAV010000071.1:0-5539 GCA_964598175.1 uncultured Candidatus Bathyarchaeia archaeon
AGCTTGAGAGGCTCCACGAGGCCCTCGACGCCTTGGACAGCCGTTTCGAGGTGCCCCTATGGGCTGAGTCTCGGCAGCTCCTTGAACTCGACGAAATATGGCGTAGACTCGAGGAGCTCCGGTCGAGGGTCGACGAACTCCAGACCTGGGTCGACTTCAAGGCACTCGAGGCGAGGCTCGGGGAGGCCGGGCTGGGCGGCTTCCTGACCAGCCTCACGCGGCAGGACCTCGACAGGACGCAGATATTGGACATATTCCACAAGTCGATGTACCAGGGGCTGGTGGACCTGATATTCGAGGAGGACCGGCCGCTGAAGGAGTTCCGTGGGCAGAACCACGAGCAGCTCATCGCCGACTTCCAGAAGCTAGACCGGAGGCTCATCCAGCTCTCCGCTTACAGGGTCATCGAGATGGCCAACAGGCAGAAGCCTCAGGGGGTCTTCGTCGAGGCCCCGGACTCGGAGATCACCATCTTGCAGAGGGAGGCGGTAAAGAAGCGGCGGCATATGCCCCTCCGTCACCTCTTCGACAGGATATCCAACCTCCTCATGCGTCTCAAGCCCTGCCTTCTGATGAGCCCCATCTCGGTCAGCCAGTTCCTCATCCCAGGCAGGCTCCACTTCGACCTCGTCGTCTTCGACGAGGCTTCTCAGATCTACACCGAGGACGCGGTCGGCGCCATATACCGGGGCGACCAGGTCATCGTCGCTGGGGACAACAAGCAGCTCCCGCCGACGTTCTTCTTCCAGCACTCCTTGGACGAGGACTTCGACTGGGACGAGTCGACGGGGTACGAGTTCGATGTCTTCGACAGCGTCCTCGACGAGTGCATGGCCATCGGCCTCCCCGTGAACATGCTCCGCTGGCACTACCGGAGCAAGCATGACTCGCTCATCAACTTCTCCAACGACAGGTTCTACGACAAGCGGCTCATCTTCTTCCCAGCGGCGAGGAAGAGGGACGAGGCCCTCGGATTGAAGTTCGTCCATGTCCCCGACGGTGTCTACGACAGGGGTGGCGCGCGGAACAACCCCCGGGAGGCTGAGGTGGTCGCCGACCTGATCTTCGATCACTTCTCCAAGCATCCTGAGAAGACCCTGGGCGTGGTCACCTTCAGCATCAGCCAGATGAACACCGTCCAGGACGCTGTCGAACGCCGCCTCAGCGAGCGCCCCGACTTCCAACGGTTCTTCGTCGAGGACCGGCTCCACGGCTTCTTCGTCAAGAACCTGGAGAACGTCCAGGGCGACGAGCGGGATGTCATGATCTTCAGCGTCGGCTACGGCTACGACGGGGACGGCCGCATCACCATGAACTTCGGCCCCCTTAACAAGCCTGGGGGAGAGCGTAGGCTCAACGTCGCCATAACCAGGGCCCGGGAGAAGGTAATCCTCGTCAGCTCCATCAAGGCGTCGGACATCAACCTCAACGCCACCAGGGCCGCCGGCGCCCAAAACCTATGCCACTACCTGAGGTATGCCGAGGATGCAGACGCCCCAGGCCTCGAAGAAGCCCTAGCCGGAGAGTTTGGTTCCCCTCTCGAAGAGGATGTGGCGGAGGAGGTCCGGCGGCTGAGCTATGGAATCGTGCCCCGCGTCGGCAGCAGCTCCTTCAGGGTTGACCTGGGAGTTGTAGACCCCAAGGAGCCTGGCAGGTTCATCCTGGGCATCCTCTGCGACGGGGAGACCTACCGCTCGGCAAGCACGGCGAGAGATCGCGACCGCCTCAGGCAGCATGTCCTAGATAACATGGGGTGGAGGATACACCGTGTCTGGTCACCTGACTGGGTCCAGAGACGTGAGACAGAGCTGACGAGGCTGAAGAAGGCCCTCACGGAGGCCGAGCGCGGCCCAAGGAGACCAAGAACCCAAAAAACAACTCGCCGAGTCCCCGAGCTGAGACAGAGGAGGAAGGTGAGGCAGGCCAGGGTCGTGGAGACCAAGGGCAACAACCTCCCTGAGGTGGTGCCCTACCGCCTCTCGAAGCTTCGACCGAGACACCTTTTCAGCCGGTACTCCCCCGAGTTCAAGGAGCGCTACCTCAGACAGTACCGCTCAGAGGTCCGACGCCTGCTACCCATCCTCGTAAGGGGAGAAGGCCCCATCCACGCTGAACACGCCCTCAAGCGCATAAATTCTACCCTCAGATTGAGACGTGCCCTACCCCTCTTCAAAAAGGCCTTCGAGGATGCAATAGACGACTTCAGTAGGAAGGGCCTGATCTCGGTTAGAGGAGGTTTCCTCTTGCCGAGGCCGACCGTCGACGTGAAGGTCCGCACCCCCGTAGAGGGGGTGGAGGAGACCTTCAGGCCCATCGGATACATCCCGCCGGAGGAGATACGCGGGGCGATGACCCTCGTCGCAGGCCACTCCCTCGGCCTCAGCGCGGAATCTCTGATCAACGAGACGGGCCGGCTCCTCGGCATCAAGAAGGTGGGAAAACGAGCGAAAATAACCCTATCAGATACCTTCGATGTGCTGATGGAGGAAGGCGCACTGATCCAGAGAGATGGATTCGTGATGGGATCAGACCGAAAGTAAAAGATCAGACTCCAGATATGGTTCTTCAGCGGTGATTTGGAGATGTTCCCCGGATTTAGGCGTTCGAGAGACGATTTATTTGATGTGGGTGGCCATAGTGCGAGGATACGCGGCTGAAATCCTTATGAGAAGCTACTACTCATAATGTTTTCCGGCGATCGTAGTGAGAAGCTACATATTCACCGATAACGAGGTCAGAAGGCTGAAGAGATGGTTGGAGACAGATGAGGAGGACGATACGACTCGACAGATCTTCGTCCAAGTCAGGCGGAACCTGAATAATCTCACGGTTCAAGTTCAGCTTCTCACGCTGGTGGCGCGGAAGCTCAGAGGTCAGGGGCGTATAGCAGGAAGGGCGAGGCTGCCGCGCGACCTCGAGTCTAAACTGCGGCGCTTCAAGTCGAAATTGAACATGATAAGATGAAGGCGTAGTTCATCCCTTGAAGTTCCGCAATGGCTTGAACTTGGTGACAGAAGTTCTTACAGGTGAAAATCTGGAATGTGATGAAGTACTGCACAAGTGTAATAGATGGGGCTGTGAGAGGTTGGCGCCGCCGGACGGATTCGAACCGTCGACCAACTGGTTAACAGCCAGACGCTCCACCGGACTGAGCTACGGCGGCTCAAAGTTAGTAGAACACCAAGAATCTATAAATATTTACGCCTTCAAAGAGCGACCGCTCAAATATTATTGTATAAACAATTTAATGAGGTTTTTTGAGCATAGAAAAGATATTTTTCATTAATGCCCACCTCTATCATCGAATTGTCTGACAGCTGTGGGGTGAATCCATGTTAACACGATTGTCGAGTTTCCAACGTGGTACGGGGTCGCTTTTAGATTTGTTACTGTGAGGTTATAGGTTCCAGTCATCGGCAAAGTGAATACAGTGAAAAATTGGCCTTGGACAATCGAAGAATCTATGAAATCATAGTGTGTCGTATTGTAGATTCCCTCAATTTCTATCTTGTATCTGTCGTTGCCCTGATCTGAAAGCACGATGACATGAATTTGAAATTCCATTGTTCCAGTCTCCCATGTAAGTGTGGTCCATATAAAGTGGAGCCAGTTCGTTTGGGACGAGAACTTGTTTCCCCTTTCCGTCGCGACCTCTATGTTGAAAAAATCATCGTTTATATTGTTAGTTATGATTGATGATAGGGTCACGTTTTGGATTGTACTTTGGGCTGACGGAGAAAGGTGAAGAGGAAGATATTCACTGAGATTTGTCGAATTGAAAATCAATATATCCTGCAAGTCCCTTCTCACAACCCAAATACGTGTAACGTTCACAGACACAGGACCTCGGTTTATGAGGGACACATCGATTTTTACTGTACCGTCGAGTCCATAAGCGAAGACAACTAAGTCTTCCATGCTTCGTTCCTGATCTGCAATTTTCAGGTCTACCACGGTTCTATCGTAGTAGTTGTTTACCTCATTTACGTATAGGAACAGCGGTATGACTGATGTGAATAGAATCCCCACCATGAGCAGTATGCCTAGGACGGTCGATACCCCCCGTTTGGTTCTTCTACTGCGGTATAAATATCGATGCATACGCGTTGTTCCCCCTCTCGGTTTTTCCCTTAACGGATATACTTAAACCTCTGAGTGAAACTCCTTCAGTAGATACATCAAATCTCTCAATATTCCCTGCAAGCACCAATTTTTTAGGCTCATCATCGAAAACGTAGCTGCCTGCTGTTACGCTAATCAGCGTTATATTGATGTTGATATCTCTGTAGTTCGAAACCCAGATCTTCACCGTTTTGGAGGTATCATCGTACCCTATATTCTCAATTATGAACCGCTCATCGATCTTCTGCACGGATTCCATCACCTCTTCAAAGTAGTCGCTCCGCAAGATAGAGCTGGAGCTAGAGGCGACACCCCAGACGCTGGCCCCGATAACTAGGACCACGGCGCACATGAGGATGTTAGAGACGACGGGCGTCAAGCCCCTTCTATTCCACATCCCTCTTCCCATCTCAGACGCCTCAAATAACTGGTCCCATTGATAGATTCGATACCGCCCAGATACCTCCTAAGGCTACCAGCGCTAGGAATATGGCGTGTTTGAACCCCGCCGCCACCCTTCCAGATACGATCTTCCCTGTGACGAGGCCGAGCACGAAGGAGTGGAGCGCCAACGGGGTCAGCAGAACCCTATACAGTGTGACATGATGTATCGATACGCCCAGGCCCGCCATGCTCGTGAAGAACTTGAGGAACATAACCGTCGACCCCGTGAGGAGGACAGCGCCGATGTACGGCACTATCATCAGCGGCATGAGTATCGCCCTCTTCTCATCATCAAGCTGTTTGGTCGACTCGGAGAACTCGGCTAGGGTCTCTAGGCTCTCCTCGGTGCCGCCGCCCACCTCTATGGTGTCTATGAGGAAGTAGATGTTGACTAGAGCCAGCCAGTTCCGCACCTTGTCCCTAAACTCCTGGTAGATCTGACGTATCGGATAGCCCCAGTTGAGCTTCAGGCTTATCATCTTCAGGTGCTTGGTGAAGCCCTTGTAGTCCTTGGTCGATAGGGCGTGGATACATCTCTCCGGGCTGAGGCCGCTCTTCCGCGTCTCAACAAGGTCTCGGAGAAACGTGGTTACTCCCTCTTGTAGACTTCGTTCCCTGCCTGTAAAGTAGCTGTCCGCGACGAGGCCGGGCAAGGCGATTACGATCAGCGTGATCACCAGCCCTATGGTGGCTTCCGTCCCCTCGGCGAAGTTCAGCAGCGTCCTAATCGAGACGACGACGTTGTGGGCTGGGGGGAAAAGGAGGAATTCTTTAGCGAAGAAGGGTAGCACCATCTGCGTGCTCAGCAGGATTCCGACGGGGAGGAACGCGGCGAAGATGAGGTAGGTCCTCCAGTTTGAGATGGGGTAGCTGATCTGGGCAGTGTCGCCGAAGTAGATGAAGACGACGGACATGATTGGCAGGATGACGAAGGAGAAGAGGAAGAACTGCTGCGACGATATGCCTACCCCCG
>CAZRAV010000072.1:0-5520 GCA_964598175.1 uncultured Candidatus Bathyarchaeia archaeon
AAGCTGGCATCCTCTGTGGAGAAGTTGAGGCCCATCCATCCTCGACCCCTCAATATGCGCTTCGACCAGTTAAGCGTTCCCCCACCGTTGAAACCGTTAAAAAGCCCGTTGCCGCTGATGGCATGGTGGACACGTTGAGGCTCCTCGTCATCTCCGACATCCACAGCAACCTGCCAGCTCTTCGGAGGGTTCTGGAGGACGCGGGTCGTTTCGACGTAGCCATCTGCGTGGGCGACATAGTCGGCTACGGCCCAGATCCCATCGAATGCATCGAGAGCGTCGTAGAGAAGGGCTTTAAATGCGTAGCAGGGAACCATGACAATGCCGTAGTAACTGGCGATGTATTGAGCTTCAACCCATACGCCGCGGAGGCCATCTCCATAAACAGGCTCCTCCTCGACGAGGGGATCAAGGTGTGGCTTGGACGCCTCCCCATGAGACTTATGTTGAGCGTCGAAGGTATCGAGGTTGCCGTCTTCCACGGGAGCCCGCGGGACCCCCTCAACGAGTATGTTTTTCCCATAGAGGCGGAGATTCGGGCTTCCGAGTTCCTCGACCAGACAGGTGCTGACCTGCTGATCCTGGGGCACACCCATGTCCCCTATGTCCAAGGGTCGGGTTCGCGCATGGTAGTGAACCCAGGCTCCGTCGGACAGCCGCGGGACGGGGACCCCCGGGCAAGTTACATGGTCATCGATGTGGAGGAGGAAGAGGTGGCTGTCGACCACAGACGCGTCGAGTACGATGTGGATGAAGTCGCGTCGCGAATGCGCCGCGAGGGGCTACCGGAGGTGCTCGCGGTCAGGCTTTACCACGGCCGGTGAGGCTCAGACAACCTTCATGACCCTCTCCTCGTGGTACCCGACGATGACCCGCCTGTAGCCCCTGATACGGGCGTCGAGTTCGGGATCCCCGGTGTCCACGGTCAGAGCCCCAAGCCCCTGAAGCTTGAGGGGCGTCGCTATAACGACGATCCTCTCCAGCCCAACCTTCCAGAGGACTTGGGGGCTGATGGGCTGGTTTCCCCTGCCTATGAGCGAGCCCTGACCGCCAAGAGGCGAAAGCACGATCCAGGTTTCCCCGTCGACGGCCCGAAGCAGCGCTTTCTCGTCGGCATCCCGCACCACCAACCTCCGGTCCTTGACGATGTCGATGCCCAGCATCGTCTTCTCGACGCCGAGGAGCTCCGCCACCTTAGCCACGGTCGATCCCGGACCGAGGATGTACTTGACGCCTGGTCGCATCCCTTCAACGACGCGTGCGGCCACCGCCTCCTTCATCAGCTCCTCGTCGACGGCGGCGCTCGCCGATTTCCCATTCAGGACCAGCGACGCCGCGTACGGAGTCATCGCGTAGCCCTTCAACGAGGCCGACAGGCGACCAGCCCTGTAGGCGTCCTCGTCGATGTCCATAACCTCCCTCTCCGTGATCCGGGCTTCGCCGTCGAGGAGGCTCAGGACCAGCTGGGAGGCGGCCCTTGGGGTGGAGGCGAAGACTGCGCTGAACATCTTGACGCCTGCGGGGATGCCGAGGATTGGGACCCGCATGTCCACAGCCTCGACGATGTCAGAGGCCGTGCCGTCCCCGCCCGCGAAGAGGATGAGGTCGACACCGAGCTCCTCCATCATCCGCGCCGCCTCCTTGGTGTCCTCGGCCGTCGTCCTCTCGCCCTCCGTCTCGCCGACGACCTTGAAGGTGAAGCCCATCGACCTCAGCGGGTTTTCTCCCATCTCCCCCGACCAGGTCATCCACTCGATTCTGTCGCTGACGTGTGTCAGACCGGAGAGGGCTTCCAGGGCCCGTTCAGGGGCCCAGGGCAGGGCACCTCGGGAAACGGCTTCTCTCAGCGTCTCCTCGCCGTCCGTCCCCTTCAGGCCCACCCTGCCGCCCATCCCCGCTATGGGGTTCACGATGAGTCCGATCTGCATCTCCGCATACCGCCCTCCGCCGGGCTGAACATTCTTGTTTTTCTTATAGCAAGTTAAATAAAAGCCTCCTACACAGCTATTGTGGAGACTGGAACCCCATGGCCACTGGTAGATCCATACGGAGAATTATCGGTGCCCTGACGGGGGCCTTGGGACGCCTCGCCTTCCTCAGAATCAGGATGAGGACCGTGCTGGAGGCCTCAGCCCTCGGCCTGATCGTGGTCCTAGCCATCATCTTAAGGGCTATGCCCATCAGGTATGGCGCGTACCTCACCGCCTACGACCCCCTGTTCCAGTACCGAATGACCGAGTACATCGTCAAAAACGGTTTTGCCGCGTGGTTCAGCTGGCATGACACCCTGAGCTGGTATCCAATGGGGAGAGACATCTCGCAGAGCTCGTTCCCGGGTCTCCCCTTCTCAGCGGCCTTCATCTACTACCTGCTCCACTTCCTAGGTTTCAAAATCTCCGTCAACGATGTCTGCCTTTTCTTCCCCCTCCTAATGGCTTGCCTGACCTGCGTCGCGGCCTACTTTCTCGGAAGGGATCTGGGTGGCCACGCATCCGGCCTCTTCACCGCCTTCTTCATGGCCATCAGCAACGCCTTCATGAGCCGCACATCCTTTGGGTTCTTTGATACCGAGACCATCGGCATTTTCTGCATTGTGGCCACCTCCCTCCTCTTCCTCAAATCCATCGAGGAGGAGAAGCCCGTCGAGAGGAGGGTCCTCTACGCCGTCGCAGCGGGGCTCTCCCTCGCCTACCTGTACGCGTCCTGGGGCGCGTCCCGCTATATGACGGGGCTGCTTACGCTCTTCATGTTCGCCTCGCTCCTCGTCAAGCTGTATGACCGTCGGTACCTGGTCTCATACGGGTTCACGATGGGCGTTGGCTACCTCTTCGCCTTCTTCGTCCCAAAGCTCGGCCCCAGGTTCCTGATGAGCGTGGAGAACTTCGCTGTCCTCGGCTTCATCCTATTCCTGGTCGTCTACGATGCGATCCGGGAGCGGATCCAGGCGAAGAGGCTCCTGCTGATAACGGGGATGATGTTCATCCTCTTGGTTGGGGGCGTCCTCGCCCTCGAGTCCCTCGGCCTCATCAAGTCCCTGTCGGGAAAGTTCCTCAGCGTCCTTGACCCCTCGATGAGGTCAGAGGCGCCACTGCTGGAGTCGGTGGCGGAGCACAAGCGGGCGGTGTGGACTAACTTCTTCAGCGACTTCGGACTGACAATCGGCCTCGCCCTATTCGGCTCCTACTTCGCCATCCGCAGGATGGAGGAGAAGCGCCTGTTCAGCCTGCTCTTCTTCCTATCGTCCATCTACTTCACCGGCTCCATGGTCCGACTCGCCCTCATCCTCTCCATCCCCGCGAGCCTGATGGCGGCCTACGGCCTGAAGGAACTCCTGACGCCATTCGTCTCTGCCATGTCGAGGGGGGTCGACAGGCGGCCCAGGCGGAGGAGGGTCGTGTTCGGGGTTAGCAGGGAGATGGGAGCCATCTTCACGGTCTTCATCCTCATCGCGTCGCTCCCGACGGTGTGGAGCGCCGCAGACTCAGCCGACCGGCCGACCTCGCTGGCTTCCTCATCCGTCCCCGGAACCATCGGCGGTAGATACCCTCAGGACTGGCTCCAGGCGCTGGTGTGGATGAGGGATAATGCTCCGGACGACGCCGTAGTTGTCTCCTGGTGGGACTACGGATACTGGATCGAGACTTTGGCGAACAAGACGACCCTCGCTGACGGTGCCACGAAGAACACCCACCAGATCGCCCAGATCGCCAGGATCATGATGTACAACCACTCGGAGTCGCTACCTATCCTTGAGAGGTACAATGCCACGCATATTGTCGTCTTCAACACATTCAACCCGCAAAACCCGAGCCAGATGTGGCCCTTCGGCGACAACGTGAAGTGGTCGTGGATGGCGTTGATCGCAGGACTGAACGTGTCCGACTACATCGGCGAACAAACTTATAATGAGAAGTTCGAGGCGACGACACTCTTCAAGCTGATGAACATGCAGGCTGACACCGACCACTTCAAGCTCGTCTTCGCCTCGGAGCACAGATTCGTCCTAGTCTACAAGATCGTATACTAGCGGGGGCGGCTCAGACGTAGAAGGGCTGCTGGCTCTTCTCCCGATGCTTGATCTCGCTCAGCCCCTTCGCCATCCCGACCTTAGTGACCTTGATGTCGTACTCGATGAACTCCTCGGCGAACTTGTTCAGGAAGCCGCTGATCTCTGACAGCTCCTCGCGTTTGAACTTCCCCATGATGTCGGGGTTGTACACGTACTGAAGCCACCCTAAGACGCTGTGGTTGAGGGCCAGAAGTGCCGCATACATCATCTTGACCAGGTCGAGCCTGTCCGGCTTCTCGGTATCAAGCGCCTCCTTGATCTGCCTCAGGTACTCCGTGCACTCATGTATCCACTGCTCGCCCACTGTATTCACCCGCAGAACCTTCGTCTCACCACAAACACCCCCCAGATGTTAATAGCCTTTTCTACACCCTTGTCTCGGGTGGCACCAAACCTTATGAGGGGGCAGAGACTATCATCCCCGAGGTGCTTCAGGTAGTCTCGAAGATCAGGGCCTCCCACATACTGGTCGATAAACACTCCCAGGCGTTGCGAATCCTTGAGGAACTCAAGAAGGGAGCGGACTTCAAGGAACTCGCTCGGAGATACTCCATGTGTCCCTCCAAGAAAAGAGGAGGCGACCTAGGCTTCTTCGGCCGTGGGCAGATGGTCAAGGAGTTCGAGCAAGCCGCGTTCGCCCTTAAGGTCGACGAGGTCTCCCCGCCCGTCAAGACCCAGTTCGGCTACCATATCATTAAAAGGACCGGAAAACGGTAGGGGAGACGACACCGCCTCACTGCTTTCTACCCTCTCGCCCGCGATGATTACCTGCGAACTTGAGCACCACCTCATAGAGTGCTTCCCTCCCCCTAATCGTGAATAAGACCATATTCGTCTTTTTTTAGGGCGGTCTGTGGGCGGATGTCTTCGAGGGCATAACTTTTATCTTGTCTCAGCCCGATGTGTGTTCGAACAGTCTCTAAGAGGTTAATGTCTTGTCCTTCAAGATGGGTAAGGTCGGTGACCTAAAGGTTGGTTCGTACGCTATCGTCGACGATGAGCCCTGCCAGATCGTGTCGATCCAGAAGAGCAAGCCGGGGAAACATGGCAGCGCCAAGTTCCGGTGCACCGCCATCAGCCTCTTCGACGGCAGCAAGCGGAGCTTCGTCAGCCCCGTCGACGCCTCCATCCAGATACCCATCGTGGATAAGAAAAGTGCCCAGATCATCTCCGTCACCCCCACCAGCGTCCAGCTCATGGACCTTGAGACCTACGAGGTCTTCGACATCGCCCTCCCCGAGGACGAGGAGATCAGATCGAAGCTGGAGGCCGGCAAGGACGTGGAGTACTGGAACATCCTCGGCCGGAACAAGATCCAGCGGGTGAAGGGCTGAGTGAAGGCTTCCTAATGAAGCGCGTTGAGCAGATGCGCCTTAAGCCTGGGATGACAGTAGGCGAGCTCGCTGAGGAGATGCGGAGGGCAGGGGTCATCGGCGCCGGCAGGGTCGGCA
>CAZRAV010000073.1:0-5230 GCA_964598175.1 uncultured Candidatus Bathyarchaeia archaeon
CCTCGAGCCACCTCGACATCTACCAGCGCATGCGGGCTGCACGCCTGATCCGGGGGCTCATCGCCGACGGCAGAATGGTGGTGACAGCGGAGCACGACCTCGCCGTGCTGGACTACCTCTCGGAGGACATCTACCTCCTCTACGGGGAGCCAGATGTCTACGCCATCGTCTCCAACATCCACGGCGTCCGGGAGGGAATCAACATCTACATCAACGGCTACATCCCCGACGAGAACATCCGCTTCAGGGAGTTGCCCATCGTCTTCCACATCAAGCCCCCGACGCCCCCCTATGCGCGCGGTCGACTCCTGCTGGAGTGGTCCGACCTCGGGAAGGCCTACGGCGAGTTCGAGCTCATGGTTGAGGCGGGGGAGATCGGGGAGGGCGAGGTCATCGGCATCCTCGGCAAGAATGGCGTCGGGAAGACGACGTTCATCAGGATGCTGGCGGGGATCGAGGAGCCAGACGATGGTGACGTCTCAGGAGGCGATATCAAGGTCAGCTACAAGCCCCAGTACCTGTCGGGAATCCTCGAGGGAACCGTGGAGGATGTCCTCAGGAGGGCGGCAGGCAGCAAGTACCAGGAGAGCTGGTTCAGCGCCGAGATCCTCGAACCGCTGCACGTGAAGAGGCTTCTGGAGAGTGAGGTTGAGATCCTGAGCGGCGGGGAGATCCAGCGAGCCGCCATCGCCGAGTGCCTCTCAAGGACCGCGGACATCTACCTCCTCGACGAGCCCAGCGCCTTCCTCGACGTGGAGGAGCGCCTCGCCATGGCCAAAGCTATCAGGCGGATCACCAAGATGAGCGGAGTCACCGCCTTCGTCGTGGAGCACGACATCGTAGCCCAAGACTTCATCGCCGACAAGCTCATGGTCTTCACCGGCGAGGCCGGCCGTAGTGGCATCAGCGGCAGGCCCATGAAGCTTGAGGAGGGGATGAACACATTCCTGAGGGATATGGGTGTGACCTTCCGCAGGGACCCGGAGACGAAGAGGCCACGAGTGAACAAAGAGGGCTCGAAGCTCGACAGGGAGCAGAAGAAGACTGGGAGATACTACTACGTCTGAATCGGCTTGAGACCAATAGCAAAGGAGAGGTGAGGTAACTATGGAAAAAATATCGGATTGGAAGATGATAAAGAGATACACAATCGCCTGGTTAGGCTTAGTGATCATTGGAATCCTAAATGGGACCATTCGTACCTATGTTTACGGGCCAATAATGAGTGAACTGACAGCCCATCAGATATCCTGACGGGTATAATCCTGATTGGACTTGTAACCTGGCTATTGAGTCTCAAGTGGAAGATTCAATCTGAAAGGCAGGCGCTAGCTGTCGGGTCCATCTGGCTTTTGCTCACTATCTTTTTCGAGTTCATTTTCGGTCACTATGTCATGGGACATCCATGGAGTAGACTGCTTTACGATTACAACCTTCTAGAGGGCAGAGTATGGTCTATTGTGCTAATTTTTACGATGATAGCGCCATACATAATCTACAAAATGAGGTTATGACAACGCGCAGCAGGGATGATGTGATGTGGGAAGTGAAGAAATCAAAAGTTCAGAAGTACGAACTAGAGGAATCGTTCTTGTGGCCGTCCTATCAGTCCTTCAAGCCATATTAAGACTTGTATTTTTTTATCTAGGCATTACAGGAGCAGAATTAGTAGAAGTGGAGATTGCCAGCTCAACTCAACAAATGATCAATGCGCTGTTTCTTTTCATTGGAGTCATCGGATTAATCACAGCGTTTGGACTTTACCAAATGAAAAGTTGGGGATACTGGGGCACAATTCTTCTTAGTGTCCTAATCATCGTGTTCGATATTTGGGGTCTTACAATACAGTCAACAGCTGCTATGGGGTTAATATTACCAGTAATCTTTACAATATACCTATTGCGTTTCCGTTCTCGGTTCAAGGAGGTAATGCAGTAAAATGAGTGCCCTAGTCGTCTTTGGAACAAGATATGGCTCAACTGCAAAGATTGCGGAAGAGATAGGGGCAGTTCTAAGTGATGAAGGTTTCAAAGTAAGAGTAGTAAACGCAGCTAAAGATACGATTTCTGATATCTCAGAATTCGATGTTGTTATCGTAGGAAGCGGAATAAAAATGGGTAAATGGACTAAGGAAACCCTAAACTTCCTGAAAAAATTCGAGGCTGACTTATCTCAGAAGAAGGTCGCATTGTTTGTGTCTTGTGGATATTCAAGAGAACCTGATAAAGTTGATGAAGCAAGAAAGAATTTCCTGATAAAAGTCGCTGATAGATATCCATCAATAAAACCAGTTTCGCTAGGCTTGTTTGGTGGAGTGTTCGCTTTTCACCGATATGGTTTCGCTGAAAGGTTATTGTTTCGGAGTATAAAGAAAGAATTGGAAAAACAAGGAATTGAAACAAAAAAACCCTATGATTTTAGAGATTGGGAAACAATTCGTGAATGGACAAGATCGGTAATACAAAGTCCATAATCTTTTTTATTGAAACCACTTAGATGCGAATTCAGTCTCACAGCGTGAGTCTCTCCTTGGTATAGGCCCCTATCGATCTTATTGAAGCTCTTGAGAGCTCCTTGCTGCTGGAGAGATGGGAAGTCGTCCTCTATAAAAGTAAAACTTCCTGATGCCGTAAATGTTCCATCGCATTGGCCGAGGCTTCCAGATTTGGCTAGTGGATTCCGTTCAGCAGCAGGGCGAGCAGCGCCACAGCGACCCCGGCTGCTACCATCTTGATGCCCGAGTAGACGATGTTGCTCCTGCTGATCCGGCCTAGGAAGGCTCCCAGCATGAAGAGGGTTATGAGGGAGGCCCCGATAGATGCGATGAAGGAGATTCCCATGGGCAGCAGTCCGATGAGGGCTAGGGCGAAGGGGAGGACGCCCGGAAGCGATGCGAGGAACGGCGCGGAGCCGTCGACGATAGCGGCAAAGACAGATACGAACCGGGATGCATGGCCGTAAATGGTGTCCCCAAGGTCCACGAGCATTGCGTTCTCCAGCTCGTTCAGTGCCTTGCTCCGCTCGGCGCTCTCAGTCATGTAGGTGCCGGAGAACCCGGAGACGGCCATGGCAATGCCGCTGACGATGATGACACCGACGACGGCCCTGGCGTCGGTGATGCCTGTGATGTAGGCGCCGATGACGACGCCGAGGCTTGTCATGGCCCCGTCGAAGGCGTTCATCGCGAAGTAGCGTCGCAGGATTCTCTGGGCTCTGGTGACCCTAAGGTATCTCCCTATCTCCTCGAGATACCCGTGGAGCCTCGAACCGAGACTGAGTCTACTATCAGATTCCTCTTCTGACGAAGGATCGCTCAATTATCCGTGCTCTCCTTGAGCTGCTACGCAGCCCGCGAGAATCCTATGCAACGATTGTCCGCGCATCGCTTGTCTTACACTCATCTGGAGTTACCGGATAGGAATTATTAAATTTTATGAACTATATAAAAGTATAGAAGGGCAGAATAAACACGGCCCTTTCCGGAGGATATGTGAAGAGTTTGGCCAGTCCACAGATAAAACATCTAGTTCTGGACGTCCTGAAGCCCCACGCCCCGTCTCTACCAGAGTTCGCATCCTTCCTCTGTGAGCTCAAGTGGATTACCAAGGTCGACGTGACCCTGATTGAGATGGACGAGAGGACGGAAAGCCTCAAAGTGGAGCTCCACGGAACTGAGATCAACTTCGATGAGCTGAAGGAGCACATGGCGACGCAGGGCGCAGTCATCCACAGCGTCGACCAAGTCATAGTCGAGAAGACGAGCAGCTAGCACCGCCAACCCCCAGGAACGCCTCTAGAAGCCTAAATAGGCCGCAGCTGGAGATCAGGAGGTGGAAGCCACTTGCTAGAAGAGCTCTGCACCTTAACCCTGCAAACTTTCCTTGACACCTCAGCCACCTTCGAGGAGGCGCCGTACATCCTCTTCGGGGCGCCCCTGGATAGAACCGCGTCGCAACGAAGCGGATCGAGGTTCGCCCCCGACGCCATCAGGCAGGCGAGTCTCTACATGGAGACCTACAGCCTGCGGACAGGCCTTGACTGGGGCGACGTGGTGGTTGCCGACGTGGGCGACGTGAAGGGCCTCGACGAAGTCAAGGGAGCCATCGGGAACATAGAGGGCGTCATGGGGAGGGTCCTCGGGGCGGGGAAAACACCCGTGATGATGGGGGGTGAGCACACCGTCACACTCGGGGCGTTGAGGGCCTTGAAGCCCGATGTGGTCGTAGACTTTGACGCCCACCTCGACCTCAGGCATCGGCTCCTCGGACTGGAGCTGTCCCACGCCACCTTCATGCGCAGGGCGCTTGAGGAGCTCGACTACAATCTCGTCGTACTTGGGTGCAGGGCATTCTCTAGGGAGGAGCGCGAGTTCGCCGAAGCTAACGAGGACCGAGTTACGATCATCAAAGCCACCGACCTGCTGAAGGGCGACGTGGACTGCGGCGTCGAGACCGTGCGGAGGGAACTGGAAGACGTGTCCTCGGCCTACCTAAGCATCGACATGGACGTGCTCGACCCCGCCTATGCACCGGCAGTAGGTAACCCATCACCCGAGGGGATCAGCGTCACCATGCTCCTCGATCTCGTCGCTGGCTTTGTTGACACGCGTTTCGTTGGTTTCGACCTGACGGAGCTTACGCCCCATTACGACTCGGGCCTGACAGCAACGCAGGCCTCGTACATCATCCTTGAGACCATCTACAGCTTGGAATCAGCCCGCTGCAGCCCCAAGGCGTAACAGCCCATATATGGATCCACGCGCGACAATTATGTGAGTGGAGGCCGTGGAGCTTACGGGTAGAGAAGAGGCGATAACCCCTCGGGGGAGGATGGCTCCGGACGACATGTCGACCTCATATCTTCTGTCAGCAGGGTACGACGGCAAGGCTGAGAAGGCGTTCCTCCGCCTCTACGAGCCCAAGTCCCAGCAGATATACCTCTGGTACGACGACACCAACCACCTTCCCTACTGCATCTCCAAGGCAGCACCCGATGAGCTGAGGAAGAACAAGGCACTTCTCAGCTACCCCGGCTTCCTCACCCTCGAACAGATCGAGAAGTTCGACGCGTTGAAGGACGAAACAATCAAGGTGACGAAGATTGTCGCCTCGAACCCTCTGGCCATCGGGGGTCAGGGCAGGAGCGGCATCAGGTACGTCATAGGTGACAGCTGGGAGAGCCACATCCGCTACTACCAGAACTACTTCTATGACCGAGGCCTCAAACCTGG
>CAZRAV010000074.1:0-5221 GCA_964598175.1 uncultured Candidatus Bathyarchaeia archaeon
GGAGATCGCAAGAATCCTCGGAGACCTGTTGGACCTCGCCGTCACCTATGCGAAGAGAGGAGACCTGGAGCTGAAGGAAAGAGAGAAATGGGCCCGGCTAGCGGCGTACATCGCCCAGAACATCAACACCATCATCGACAGCTACGACGAGATCAAGATCGAGCAGACGCTCGACGAGCTGAAACAGTATGTCGAGATCCACCTCAAGGAAGCATGAGAGCTATGTAAAGAGGACTCGGTGGCGCAACGAGGCCAGAGGGACACCAGTTATTGGGGTTGGAGGAATAACGACGGCGGACGAGGGGGACTCGATCATCAGGTCTGGAAAGGTGAAACTCGTAGCCGTGGGAAGAGCAATCCTTGAAGATCCTAAATGGGCTTCCAAGGTGGTCAAAAGCTTAAACAATCGGTGAACTAGCACCAAGAGTTTACGCGTGAATTAAAAAAATACATGATACATCACCCCACAGGGCCTCAGACATAAACCCACTTACATAAACACCCTCACCAAAACCAACATGTGAACAAGTAAAGGCTTTTAAATAGAGGGCCGTCTTAACCTAGAACAAGCCTAGAAGTCTCAGATCTGGCTGATTGATATGGTAGGAAAGACTGCGCTGATGAGGGGCAAGTCCCGCTCGAGAAGACCAGTCTCCAAGAGGCCTCCGAACTGGGTGGTATACCAGCCCGACGAGGTCAAGGCCCTCATCATCAACCTCGCGAAGGAGGGGAAGTCACCGAGCGAGATCGGAAACATCCTGCGGGACGAGCACGGCATCCCCCTCGCCAAGCCCATCGTAGGGTACGGCGTGTTCCGCGTCCTCCAAGAAGCCGGTCTAGCCCCGAGCATCCCCGAGGACCTCTACAACCTGATGGTCCAAGCGGCGCGGCTGAGGAGACACTTGGACAGGAACGCGAAGGACTTCAGCAGCAAAAGGGCCCTCCAGCTGACCGAGTCGAGGATATACCGTCTGACCCGGTACTACAAGAGGAAAGGGCTTTTGGCCAGTGACTGGCGCTACAGATCTGAGATAGTGACCATCTGACAGGGCCTCCAATGACCTCCACAGATGAATTTCTCTCCTCCTTCCAACCAGCCGTCGAGGTACTAATGCGGCACGCCGAGAAGGGCGGCGCCCTGAGGATCGTGACGCACAGCGACGCCGACGGCATCGCCGCAGGCGGCATCCTCAGCCTGATGGCGAGGAGGCTAGGCCTCAGCTTCAATACCACCTGCGAGAAGCGGCTTGACGAGGGCACGGTGAAGGCGGTCGCTGCGGATGGGCTACCACTGGTCTTGTTCTCCGACATCGGGAGCGGCTACCTCGACATAATCAAGGAGCACCTGTCGGAGTCGGACGTAGTCGTCCTCGATCACCACCTCCCCGTCGAGGTTGAGACGGCCAACATCGTCCACGTGAACCCACTCGTCTACGGTCTCGACGGCGCCCGCGGCATCAGCGGCGCAGGTGTCGCCTACCTCTTCTCAAAGCTCATCGACGACGGCAACATCGACCTCAGCCCCCTGGGCATCGTAGGCGCCCTCGCGGACCAACAGGACAAGGGAGAGAAGAAAGCTCTCCTCAGCCTGAACAGGCGCATCGAGGCGGAGGCGAAGAAGGCCGGCCTGCTTGAGACGACGGTCGACCTGATCTTCTACGGTTACGAGACTAGGCCCCTCGCCCGGGCCCTCGCCTACACAACGACCCCCTTCATCCCCGGCCTCAGCGGCAGGGAAGACCGGTGCCTCGCCTTCCTCAAAGAGGCAGGCATCGAGCTGAAAAGAGACGGACGGTGGCGCGCCCTCCGCGACCTCTCCGATGAGGAGAAGCAGACCCTCTTCTCAGCTCTGTCGAAACACCTGATCTACGAGGGGTGCGAAGCCGAAGCGGTCTACGACCTCATCGGCACCATCTACACGCTTACATCCGAGGAGGCCTGGACGCCCATGAGGGACGGCCGAGAATACGCGTCGCTCCTGAACGCCTGCGCCCGCATGGAGAGGCCCGGACTGGGCCTCGCCATCTGCCTGGGCGACAGAGACGCTGCTATGAAGGAGGCCGAGGACACCCTCGACGACTACCGGAGGAGGATCGCGGAGTGCCTGGACTGGGTCAGAGAGGGCGGCCGCATCGAGGAGAAGGAGAACATCTATGTTCTCCCCGCCGAAACCGAGATCGACAACCGCATCATAGGCGTCGTCGCCTCAATCCTCCTCTCCACGGGCATCCTGAAGAAGCCCAAGCCCATCATCGCTTGGGCCCAAGCCGACGAGGGCCTCATCAAGGTCTCGGCAAGGGCGACTGAAGACATGGCAAGGGAAGGAATCGACCTCGGCGCGGTGATGATGGATGCCGCGAAGGGGTTCGAGGGGAGGGGTGGAGGCCACGACATCGCGGCTGGGGCTTACATTCCCGATGGTCAGGAGAAGGGTTTCCTAGAGCTGGTGGACGACCTTGTCGGGAAGCAGAGGAAGACCTGAAGTCGCCGCGACCATCAAGATCCGCTACAAAGACGAAGTGACAGCCTGCACCGTTTGGAGGGCGGTCTCACCTGACAACTTCCAGACTCCTCAGGGAATTACGATCGGGGCTGTGACAGTTGGATGTGAGCTCCGGGTCTCCATTGTATGCTCGAGGGGGCTCGGGAGTCTCATCGCCACCGTCGACGACCTGCTCTCCTGCCTTCAGGCGGCTGAGACTGCCATAGGCGGAGTGTGCGGATAAACGGGCATAGATGAAAGAGGCCTTCATCAGTTTTTCCATTAAAAGGTGTAGCGCGGATCTCAGGCCTTGACCGGGCGTCCCCGAGTGCGGTGTTCATCGGCCAATAGCGTTCCAGGGTCCTTGCGCCTCGGCTCCTGGTTCGCTGACACCTTACCTGAGCACATGTATCGAGGTTGACCCAGGCTAACCCGAGTCTAGCATCAAGTTTCAACCTCCTTGCGGAGGTGTCCGCTTGACACCGCCTCTTTACATGCTTTTTCCGCGCTACACCATAATTTGATATGCTTAATCTATATGACAGTTCTGTTACGTGAAACCAAAAACGGACTATGAGAGCCACATCCATCCCCAACGTTTTTTGATACGATTGTGTTAAGAACGTCCCAACAATATGGGACTAATACTGGATTGAAGCGTGTGATGAAAAACAGGCCAACATGAGACGGGGTGTATGCACCGATCGATATCGACCGAGAAACAGTACCATGGGTGCATGCGATGCCATCAGCGGTGGATGGAAGTGTCGAAAGATATAAATGGCCGAGCACCCTTCTGAGGACAACGACATCAGGAGAGTATTTCCAAGTTTGTCGAGGGCCATCAGAGACAAGTGGAGAAGAAAAGAGTGGTACGACATCTACCTACCCCCCTACTTCGGCGAGTCGAAGTTGGGGGAGACGCCAGCCGAGAACCCCTCCAAGGTGGTTGGCCGAGTCCTCGAGACCACCCTCGCCCAGATCACGGGCGACTTCTCCCAGGAGTACCTGAAGCTCTACTTCGAAGTCACCGACATCGAGGACCACACGGCCAAGACCGTCTTCAAGGGTCACGAGTACCTGCGCGACTACCTCCGGAGCCTCGTGAGGAGGAGGAGCACCAAGGTCGACGGCATATTCATGGTCTCAACCCTCGATGGCTACAGGCTGAAGGTTGTCGTCGTTGCTCTCACCCAGTCCAGGATCAAGACATCATATGAGAGGGCCATCCGGCGGATAATGCAGGAGGTCGTGGAGAAGAAGGCCCAGACCCTCAACTTCGGCCAGATCGTCCACGAGATGGTCCTCGGAAAGCTCGCTTCAGACATCTACAACGAGGCGAAGAACATCACCGGCCTCAGACACGTGGGCGTGAGAAAGTCCGAGCTCCTAGCGATGCCGAGCTAGCCGGCCGAGACGCCCCCCTTTAAATCAGGGGAAACCCTCTTTCTAGATTCGGGGACAGAGCCCTTGGATCCTCGGCGAAAAGTAGCCATGGAGGCGGCTCGCCTCCTCTACACGGGCGCCGTCGAAGAGTATAAGCAGGCGAAGGAGGAGGCAGCACGCAGCCTCGGCGTCAGGGTGATGCCGAGCAACTACGAGGTAGCAGTGGAGCTCGATCTCCAAGCGGAGGAAGCCGAGGGAGAGGAACGCCAACAGCTCATCCTCAGGAAAAGACGGGACGCCTTGAAGGTGATGACAGCCCTAGTGGAGTTCGACCCCCGTCTCATCGGGAGCGTCTGGCGTGGAACCGCAAGAAGGGGGAGCGACATCGACATCGTTGTCTACGCGTCGCGACCCGAGGATGTCGTGGCGAGGCTCGCGGCTATCGGCTTCACCATCGAGGGCGTTGAGAAGGTCGTCGCCACCAAGGGAGGGCAGTCAACGAGATCCCACCATATTGCCGTCGTGCTCGAGAATGGCAACGATGCAGAGGTGGTCGTCCGCCCTCTAGAAGAGAAGGGGGAGGTGGAACGGTGCGAGATCTATGGCGACCTAAAGCGCGGCCTGAGCCTCCCCGAGCTGGAAAAGCTTATGAGGATAGAGCCCCTCCGAAAGTTCGTCCCCCAGAGGCGGTGGAGGTGACACCAAAGCTCTTCGGGACCTCGGGCATCCGAGGTGTCGCGAACGCAGAGGTGACGCCTCTCCTAGCCCTTCAGGTCGGGGCGGCCCTCTCATCCCAGTTTGAAGGCGGGGTAGTGGTAGTGGGCAGGGACACTAGGCTCTCGGGCAAGATGCTGGAGGCCGCTCTCGTCTCGGGCATCGCCTCCTGCGGCTCTAACGCGAAGACCCTTGGGATCATCCCCACTCCGGTGGTCGCTTACGTGACGAGGGAGCTGAAGGCGGATGCAGGCGTGGCAATAAGCGCATCACACAACCCGCCCCAGTATAACGGCCTCAAGCTCTTCGACTCGACGACCATGGCGTACACCGAAGAGCAGCAGAGGCAGCTCGAGGAGCGAATTGAGCAGGAAAATTTCGAGTTCTCAACGTGGGACGGTGTCGGAGCAGTCGAAGCCGTCGACACAAGGCGGATGTATATGGACGCCCTCACCAGGAACGTGAAGCTGGAGCGGAGGTGGAAGGTTGCGTGCGACCTGTTCAACGGTGCCACCTGCACCATCGCCCCCGACGCGTTCGATGAACTCGGCTGTAAGACGACCCTGATCAACGCCCAGCCCGACGGCCACTTCCCAGCTGGAGACCCCGAGCCCACTCCCGAGTCATTACTAAGGCTGA
>CAZRAV010000075.1:0-5153 GCA_964598175.1 uncultured Candidatus Bathyarchaeia archaeon
AATAGGGGGCAACCACCTAATACATGCGGCGAGGAGAAACATCGATATGCTCGTAATCTGTTCGAACAACTTCAACTACGGGATGACTGGCGGTCAGGTTGGACCCACGACGCCAACTGGGTCTAGGACAATGACATCGCCCTACGGAAACATCGAACACCCCTTCAACCTTTCCGCTCTAGCAGCATGTGCTGGCGCAACCTACGTATCGAGGTGGACAGTGCTTCACGTCAGAAGATTAACAGAGGCCATCAAGAAGGGACTGCAAAAGAAGGGGTTCTCATTCATTGAGGTCGTAACGCCTTGCCCCATCGTCTACGGCAGATACAATAGATTGGGGAGCGGATTGGACATGATGAAGGAGATGCAGGCACACACTGTCATTAAACATGGTATCTATCCAACAGAGGCAACCATAGAACCGGGTAAGGAGATAATAGTCGGAGAATTCGTAGATGTAGAAAAACCCGAATACTCCGATATGATTCATGCCCTTTCGAAGAAGTACGGGGAGGAATGATATGCCTCGGTTTGAGGTCAGAATAGCCGGCTTCGGCGGTCAGGGCGTGGTGACGGCTGGATATGTTCTCGGACAGAGTGCCTGTCTTTTCGACGCTAAAAATGCGACCATGACCCAATCCTATGGACCAGAAGCCAGGGGTGGGGCATGTAGGTCTGAAGTTGTAATCTCAGATGAGGCGATAGACTTCCCGAAGTTGATAAAACCTGACGTTCTCGTGGCGATGTCCCAAGAAGCATACCTGCTGTACGACGATGATGTGAAGGACGGAGGAACCATAATTTTAGATGAAGACCTAGTCTCCTTAAAAGAGAAAAAGAAGGGCATCAAATACTTCAAGGTCCCAGCAAACCGGACAGCGGAACAGTTGGGAAATAGAATCATCGCAAACGTCGTGATGCTAGGGGCTATCGTAGCATTAACAAAGGTATTGAGTGTTGAAGCGATGAAAAAGGCGGTGGAAGCGAGGTGGCCAAGATACTCCGAACTCAACTTAAAAGCCCTTGAAAAGGGAATAGAAATAGGCAGTTACCTTCTAAAGCAACCTTAGATTCTTCAAGAGATGTTCTGACACTCAACTTTTTCGCGCACGATACGCCTCATCGCGAGGTGTTCACTCTACAACTCCACGACCTTTATCGCTTTGAAGGGGCAGGTCTCCTCAGCCAGCCCGAAGCATCCGAGGTCATCAACCTCAATAACATCCTTTACGTTCCTATCATCCTCGGTTATCTCCTGGGCACCCCTTATCTTGGTCTTCCCATCCCGATCTGAGAGGTAGAAGGACTCTGGGCAGAGCTCGACGCACGCTCCGAAGCCTTGGCAGACGTTTCGATCGACTTCCACATTGTATTTGTCCATTGATATCACACTCCTATTTATTGGAAAAGATTTAAAGATGGCGTAATTTCAACTCTTTAGAGAAAGAAATCGAGGTGTATTTGATTTGCCTAAGGTGATAGTCGACCTCGATAAGTGTGAGGGCGCTGGCGTGTGCGCAGAGGTCTGCCCCATGAACGTCTACGACATCATCGAGATGCCCGAGTACGGCAACGCCGAGAAGGCCCAGCCCACCCGGATGGAAGACTGCATCGTGTGCCTCGCATGCGTCAACGCTTGCCCGACCCAGGCCATCACCGTAGAGGAAGAGTGAGTTCGGGTCCCGAACCGTTTCTAAACCCCTATTTTTCTTGCGCGACTTGTCTCTATCGGTGTCAGTGGATGCGGACGGCTACGGCTCTCACTATGTCGGCTGTGTTCTCGCACCAGTCCGCGACGGTCTCCAAGGCGTCGAGGAACATATTCAGTAGGATCAGGGAGCCAGTGGTGAAGCCCTCGAACTCCAGGGTTGCGAGGTGTTTTCTGGCTATGCCGTAGAGTTCGTCGATCTCCTCCTCGAGCATCTCGACCTCGTTGGCGAGGTTTATGGCTTCGTGAGGGTCCTTCGGCAGGACATCTATGCACTTGGCGAGGACGGAGACGCAGTCGTTGTTCGCCCTGCACATGTTCTGGGCGGCTTCCTTCATCTCCTCCGGCGCCTTTTCGAAGGGGATGATGGCCAGAATCCTGCCGGCCTCCCTTGACCAGTCAGCCACCCAGTCGACGGCCCGGACGAGCTCCATGAGGTCCTCCCGCTCCTCGGGGAACATCTCGCTCCTAGTCAGCTCTTCGACCATCTCACGCCTCAGCGCGTCGGCCTTCATCTCCATCTGAGACAGGCTCTCGAAGAAGGATTTAGAGTCAGCTGTCTCACCCTTGCCAGCCGCCTCCACCATCTTGTACAGGTTGCTGACAGCCCTCCTCGTCAGCCCCAGATGGCTCTCCACCATCTCGAGGATCTTCTCCCCCCTCTTCGGCGCGAACCATCCAAACAGCCTCTTAGCCATCGTCACCGCCTCGGATTTACACTACTCTACAAATTAAAATACTTTCCCAGATTCACATCGGGAATTCACAGGAAATATCCAAGCAAGATGAGAATCGGCACGGCGTGGAAGACGACCGTGACCAAGAGGGTCCGCTTCGGGGACTGGGCGACCGTCTCAGAGGACCATCTCACAAGCCTGCTGAAGGGCTTGAGTAGGGGGAAGAAGATGAGGGCTCCGATGAGGTTTATGGATAGGTGGACTAGCCAGACCCCGAGGGAGACAGGGTCCCCAGTCGCCAGGGCGGCGATCATCACATCGAAAACCGTCCCGATGTTCGCGCCCAGAATGTAGGGCAGTATGTAGTAGTCGGCTCTGATGACACCGCTCGCGGCCAGCGGCACGAGCAGGGAGACCATGACGGTGGTGCTCGGGACGAGGATGGTGAAGAAAAAGCCGGCGATGAAGGCCCTCATGGGCTTTGTAAACGTCGCCCTGATGAGGCTCCAGGACTTTGGCATGCTGAAGATCGCTGTCATGTACCGCTCCACCCCCCAAAGGGCGATGACAAGGGTGGCGCCACCCAGTATCAGGCCGATCCAAGCAGGGATGAACTTGAGGATGAGGTCAACCCAGGGCGTGGCGACATCGAGGAGGTCTGGGATATACCTAAGCCAGGTGGCCTTGACGAAGATGGTGCTCCCCCTCAAGGCTATGTCGGTGAAGACGCCGAAGAAGAGCTCGGCGGGATAGAAGAGAAGGAGGGTTAAGAGGTTGTAGAGGATGTGGGACATGGTGACGTTGAAGCAGGCGGAGAGCTGTGTCTTCTTGCGGATGTAGCCAAGGACGGAGACGAGGAATGGCGTCACCGAGGTTCCGATCTCCGCGCCTATGATGGTGGCTACTGCCAGGGAGAGCGGCATGACCCCTGAGGAGACGAAGGCCACGATGATGGAGTCGAAGGCGCCGCTGCTGTGGAGGAGGGCCGTGGCGATCCAGCCTGAGAAGACGCCGCTCGTCGTGTCCCTGATCAGGAGGACGATCTTCTCAGCCAGGGACTCGCCCATGATGACGGCGGAGGACTTGATGAGCACTATGGCGGATATGAAGAAGTATATGGCCAGGAGCGAGACGACCATGTTCTTATACTTAGTGCTCAAGCCTCTCTACTCTAAATCCCGTAGATAGATAAAAAACTCATTTATATAGAATATATATTCTATAATTGTCTCTATAGATGTTGGCCGGTTTCAGATTGATGTTCGATCTACTTCTTGTACACTGAGGATGTGCACGCCGAACCTCTTCAGGAGCGAATCCAGCCTTGAGAGGGGTAGTCCAACGACGTTGTAGAAGCAGCCTCGAACCTCCTCGACAAGGAGGCCGCCGACACCCTGGATCGCATATCCCCCAGCCTTCCCAAAGGGCTCACCAGTCGCCACATAGGCTGCGATCTCCTCATCAGATAGAGGACGCATAAGGACCAAGGTCTCGACGAGATCGGTCTCCACCCGACCCAAAACCGCGTCGACCACGGCCATGCCCGTTAAGATACTGTGGACTTTGCCTCTTAAGGTCCTGAGCATATCCTTCGCCTCAGAGGCATCCCTGGGCTTTCCAAAGACCCGCCCCTCGAACACTACGACGGTGTCAGCCCCCACGACGATGCCCTCTCCCATCTGTTCCGCTATCTTCCTCGCCTTCGCCACGGCGTTCCCGACCGCCTGCTCCTCCGGCATACCAGAGGTGGCCTCCACCTCCCCCGGGTCGACCGCCTCGAAGGGGGCGCCGACCTGCTCCAGCAGCCGTCTTCTCCTCCGAGACGAGGACGCCAACACGATTTTAAACCGACGCTCCATAATGATCTGTGCCCGGATACAGGATCGGGCTCCTCAATGTTTAAAGTTGGTGAAGTTATGGAAAAGGTCTACTACACGGGTATCGTCTCCCCCATTGGGACGATCTGGGCCGCAGCCACCGAGGCGGGCCTCCTCCAGATAGACTTCCCCCGACCGGTATCAGCGTTCTTGAGTTCGATAAAGCGGAGGGTCAACGCGGAGGTAGTCGAAGACCCCGACAGGTTCGAGGCGCTCAGGGATATGTTGAAGGCCTACTTCGAAGGGGAGCGAGTCGCCTTCGGCCTCGCCTTCGATCTCAGGGGAACCGAGTTCCAGAAGGCCGTCTGGCACGAGATCTACAGGATCCCGTACGGAAGGCTCTCGTCTTACGGGAGGCTGGCCGCGGTGGTGGATCGGCCGAAGGCCGCGCGTGCTGTGGGGAATGCGGTCGGAGCCAACCCACTGGCCATCGTCATCCCATGCCACCGCGTCATACGGTCCGACGGGAGCATCGGCGGATTCGGCAGCAGACCGGAACTTAAGCGATATCTTCTCAACATCGAGGGAGTGCTTCCCAGAACCGAATACAAGGGCCTCAAACCCGTTGAGATGGAGTATCCCAAGACGAGGAAAGACCTACTCCGCTACTTCTTCGAGTGATCGACATCAGACCTGTAACCTGTTGTTCCCATAAGCCCAATGCCTTCAGCGGATGTGTTTCAGCCCACCTAACTCAAGGGGAGGAAAGAAGAATGGCCTCCGAGGCTTTCAGATACTATTTTATTTCCTCTTTGACCTCTGATGTTGAGCTGATATCCATGGGAGCGCTGGAGGGCGTCAGAGTTCTGGACCTGACCCACGCCCACGCGGGCCCCATCTGCACAATGTTCCTAGGGGGCATGGGAGCCGAGGTCATCAAGATCGAGCCGC
>CAZRAV010000076.1:0-5148 GCA_964598175.1 uncultured Candidatus Bathyarchaeia archaeon
ACTTCGACGGCGTCAGGATCGACGAAGCCAACACCGCCCAGTTCAGGCGTAGGAGCACCATGGTCTTCCAGAGAGCAGTCGTCCTCAGAGGCTCTGTACACGACAATGTGGCTTATGGCCTCAGGCTACTGGGCCTCCCCAGGGTAGAGGTGGACCGCAGGGTCGGGGAGGCCCTGGAGGTCGTGGGCCTCAGCGGCCTGAAGACACGGAGCGCCAGAAGGCTCTCGGGCGGCGAGCAGCAGAGGCTCTCCCTTGCAAGGGCGTTGGCCTTAGAGTGCGAGCTTCTCCTCCTCGACGAGCCAACGGCTGACCTTGACCCAGAGAGCCTATCCGTGGTGAAGGAGACGATTTCACGGCTGGGCAAAGAGACGGAGACGACCATCGTCATGGCGACCCATAACCTCATCCATGTCGAGGAGCTGTCGGACAGGCTCGTCCTGCTTGACCGGGGCAAAGTCGTCGAGGCAGGGCGGCCAAGAGCGCTTCTCCTAGCCCCTTCGAAGGAGATGGCTCGGTTCGCTCGGTCGGAGAATGTCTTCACAGGCGCATCCCGCACCATCGAGGGCATATCCCACATCGACATCGGGAGCGGCGTCGAGGTAAAGGCCGCCTTCAGCCGCTCGGGGAGGGTCTCCGTCCACGTGAGGCCGGAGGACATCATCCTTTCAAGGGGCTGGGTGGAGTCTAGCGCCCGTAACGAGTTCAAGGGCCGCATCGTCGCAGTCGAGGACCTGGGTCCAATCGTGAGGCTGAAGGTCGACGTTGGCAGGGTTTTCACCGTCCAGATCACGGGGAGGTCCTTCGCCGAGATGGGGCTCAACCTGGGCTCAGAGATCTACCTCACCTTCAAGGCATCTGCAGTGCAGCTGATCCAACGAACATACAATGCCGGTTGAAAGTCACTTGGCAACATTCCGAATTCGGAAATCAACGTGTTTGTACGCTTTCAACAGCCATCTATGTTTATTATATGGTTTACATAAAAATTATTGGTGAGCCATTGGAAGAGGGTGGGAAGAAAGGACCTGGGCTTATGGGTGATATCATCAACCAAGAGGGGGGGTCGTGCCAGCATCTTGGCTCACTTCCAGATGAACAAACACCACTGTCTTCCAAAGGCTCATCAAACAATAGAGAGCTCACCCTTGGTTTTTAGAAGGTTGAAGAGATGATGAACCAGGAAGGAAGGGCAGGGTCTTACCTCATCGTAGATGTAGACGACGCTTTCACTAGGGCTATTCTGGTAGAGAGTAGTGACGGGAGATATGTGGTGAAGGGTATGGGTGAGGCGGGGACGACTGTTGAACCCCCTGACCTAGATGTAACCGTAGGAGTGAAAAACGCCATCAGTGAGCTGGAAGAGAGTACAGGTTTACGATTGATGCCTCGGTTCGGAATCGTGAAGGAGAGGAGAGAGGCCGCCGGAGACGTGAACCTTTATCTCTGCTCCAGTAGCTCTGGTGGGGGCCTTCACATGATGGTGGCCGGATTAATCGGGATGATGTCAGCCGAAAGCGCCCAAAGGGCAGCCCTAGGAGCCGGTGCATTCCTTCTCAACCTCTTTTCCATCGACGATGGAAGGCAGAAATACGAGAGGGTCGAGAGGATGCGGAGCCTAAGACCGGACATATTCCTGCTCGCTGGGGGAACAGATGGGGGAAATGTCAAACAAGTCGTCGAAATGTCGGAAGTAATCAGGACCGCTGACGTGAAGCCTCGTTTCGGCGCCGAGTTCAAACTGCCCGTCATATACGCAGGGAACGTTGAGATCAGAAAAGAGGTTGCAGAAGTCCTCGCCGAGGACCAGTACGCCATAAAGATGGTGGATAACGTCCGACCAATACTGGAGAAGGAGAACCTTGGACCCGCCAGGGAGGGCATCTACGACGCCTTCATGGAGCACGTAATAGTTCATTCACCCGGCTACGACAAACTGATTGAGTGGATAGATGAAGCCATTATCCCGACTCAGGCTGCGATCGGGGAGATTCTCTACGCCTATGCCAAGGAACAGGGAGCGAACTTGATAGGCATAGACGTAGGAGGGGCGACCACGGACGTGTATTCGGTATTCAATGGAATCTTCAATAGGTCATTGAACGCGGATTTCGGCATGAGCTATGGTATATGTAACATTATGAAGGAGGCGGGAGTGGAGAACATACTCCGTTGGATCCCTGTGGAGATAGACGAGAACGAAGTGCGCAATATCATAGGAAACATGATGATCCATCTGGCTGAGCCCCGTTCCAAGGAGGAATTACTTGTCCAGCACGCTGTCGCTAGAGAAGCCATAAGACTGGGAATGGTACACCACAAGACAATCGCGACCAGGCTCAGGGGAGTCCATATAATTAGGACCATCTCCGACATGTTCGAACAGGATGTTGAGAAGACCCTTATCAAGAACATGATGAAAATTAACATGATTGTTGGAAAGGGACGAGTTTTATCCTCCTCACCGAGAATGGAACAAGCAGCTTTGATCCTAATAGACTCCCTCCAACCCGAAGGGATTACTGATGTTATGTTGGACAAGCCCGGCATAATGCCCCATCTGGGGATGCTGTCAAAGGTGAAACGCGAAGCAGCTCTCGATATATTGACAAGAGATTGCCTCTCAAAGTTGGGGACCTGCATTACACCCAAGGGGGTTGCAAAGGAGGGTGAAGAGGTGATGAGAGTCCTCATGAGAAGATCAGACGGGACAGAGGTCAAAGAGAGGGCGACGTACGGCGAGTTGAAGACCCTCCCTCTCGAAGTGAATGAGATTGCTGAAGTCGAAATACTCCCCACTAAAAGATTCGATGTAGGAAACGGCAGAGGCAAAAGCCTGAAAACGTCCGTCACCGGAGGCATCATGGGTCTGATCATTGACGCTCGAGGGAGGCCGATGGCCCTTTCTGAGAGGGAAGGGCTTGGGAAATGGGCAAAAGCGCTAGACGCCTATCCAAGCATCCTAGGCGACCAAGGCTTGGAGGGAGAATAGAAGATGCATCGGCCACGAAGTTCACAAATTAAACCTGAGACTATCATGAAGAAGAGTAGACGGATACCAACCCCTGGCAAAGTCTTGGTCAAAAGGGGAGAACTGGTCGCCCCCGACACTGTCGTCGCAAGAGGCTATGTCCCCAACCCAAAGATCCGCGAGGTAAAAGTTTTCGCCGACCTGGGAGTTGATCCAGGGCGAGTCGAAAGGTACATGCTCAAGAAGGAAGGAGAAGACGTAAAAGAAGATGAGATCATCGCCCTCCGCCGCTCTTTCTTCGGGCTATCAACAAAAGTCTCAAAATCACCCCTCGAAGGTACAATAGAGCTTTTCTCCGACATAACAGGGCGGGCGCTGATCAGGGGACCACCAATCCAAATCGAGGTGAAGGCGCATATCCCCGGTAGGGTGGTCGATTTAATTCCTGAGGAAGGCGCGATCATCGAGTCCTCCGCGGCTTACATCGAAGGAGTCTTCGGAATCGGCGGCGAAACCAACGGCGAGCTCGTCATCGCTGTGAACTCCCCTAACGAGGTCTTATCGCCGGACAAGATCCATGGCGAGCATAGGGGAAAGATCCTCGTTGGAGGGTCGTTGGTGACTCCTGGATCCCTAAGTAAAGCGGTTGAAACCGGCGTCAAAGGCATCATCACTGGAGGAGTTGAACAAAAGGAACTGACTACCTTTTTGGGTTACGAAATTGGTGTGGGCATCACTGGCGACGAGGAAGTGGGCCTTACATTGATTCTTACTGAAGGATTTGGGCAGACTTCAATGAACGACAACACTTTTCAGTTACTGAGGTCGTTCGCGGGAAAACAAGCCTGCATCGATGGATCAACCCAAATTAGGTTCAGGGCTGTCCGCCCGGAGATAATTCTTCCTATGGAAAGCTCTTAGATCTTAAAATCAAGATAGATTAGCCCGCCTGCAAATTAGAGCGCTTAAGCGGGGTACTAAAACCCGGAAGTCGCCGTTTTTCTAAATGCAACTGTTAGCCGCCATACCAAGGGAAAAGTTATTATCAACTCGAAGGGTTGTATATTTGATTTTTATGACAAAAAGGATCAAGGGTTTCGCAGGTAGATATCTCCGAGTAGATCTGACAGAAGGGACACTAACCGACATAGTATTCGACGAGGCGAATCTTAGGAAGTTTCTTGGGGGCACAAGTATCGGCTCCAAGATACTTTACGATGAGGTTCCACCCAACTCCAAATGGTCGGAACCGGTCAATCGCGTAATAATTGCGAGTGGCCCCCTTGGCGGCACCAGTGTGGGTGGCTCTGGAACCATATCAATCGTTACCAAGGGTGCGCTCACAGGTGGAGCGACCTCCGTCCAGGCAAATGGGCTCTTCGGTGCATATATGAAGTTCTCAGGATACGACGGCATTGTAGTTCAAGGTGCCACCAAGGACTGGCAGTACTTGGTTTTGAGAAATGGCTCAGCCGAGTTGAAGGACGCGGATGAGCTTGTGGGGTTGGATACGTACCAGACTTGTGATGCTCTTCGTCAGGGATTTGGAGTCAAGGGAAGGGGCGCCAGCGTGCTCTCCATCGGTCCGGCTGGGGAACACCTTGTAAGGTGGGCTGGAGCGTTTGTCGATCACGGGCATTCGGCGTCTCACAACGGTCCAGGGGCAGTCCTAGGTTCAAAGAGGCTAAAAGCCGTCATAGCATTTCGCGGTCGAGGCGGAATCGAGGTTGCAGACCCCGAAAGACTGAGGAAGGTGTCTGAGAGGATGTACGAGGATGTGGAGTGGTTCAAGGGGACGATCGGCGGGGTTGAGACGAGCTATAAATCCGGAAGAGGAACGCTTCCCATAATGAACTATAAGACGAACATCTGGAACATCTCGGATGAAAAGCTCAACACATTCAGCAACGAGTACGTCCGTGAAAACTATCAGGTTCAGCGAATGCCATGCTGGGCATGCAGGTTGCTTCACAGCACCATGATGCGCATCCCCGACGGCCCCTATGCGGGCTTAGTCGAGGAACCGGAGTACGAGCAGATGGCGGCATGGGGCCCCGTAATCGTCCAGGAGGACGTCGAGGCTACTATGATGCTCTCCGCCCTAACGGACAGGCTTGGGCTTGAGAACAACGAGGCTGGATGGCTCGTCGCCTGGATCATGGAGTGCTTCGAGAGGGGAC
>CAZRAV010000077.1:0-5068 GCA_964598175.1 uncultured Candidatus Bathyarchaeia archaeon
TGCACCGCTCCTTGTCGACGACGGCCACCCTCAACCCTGACACCGCTCGACGATCCTAAGAAATACGCCGCTATTTAAGGGATGAGCAGCCATCTCAGCCCCTCTGGATAAGAGACGCTCGTTTAAAGCACGTATCTCTTGCCCTTCTCGGGTTCTTCGGCGTAGTCGAAATGCCGACTGAACAGCTGCGGGTTCTCGGTGTGGACTGGAAAGAGTCTCCGAGGGTTGACGGCTTCGATCGCCTTCGCCAGCTCTCTACGGCTCATGTGGCCCGAGGCGTGTAGCTGGTGGTAGTGTAGGCCGAAGTGTCCCAGCCAGTTGTGCATCACCTGGTCCTCGATGTCGTCCTCCGTGAAGGGCTCGCTCATGCTGTAGATGAAGTGGCTGCCTGGCTGCGGGCGTGCGTCGATAAGCTCTGTGAAGTTGTTGAAGTCGAGGTGCATGATGAAATCCGTCGGATGCATGCGGACATCCTCCGCCGTGATCACCTTCTCAAGGAAAGGCCTCTCCCAGAGGTAATAGTCCTTCTCCTGATACTCTCCGCTCTTCTTCCGCCTGTAGTAGACCGCGATGTTCTCATCCGTCAGCGGGTTAGGAAGGTCCAAGTGCTCGTCCTCTATCAGCTTCCAGAGCAGGTACGCGGTCTTCGGCGTCACCAAAATCCTCCTCCCGCATGCCTCCGCAGCGGTGTAGAAGGTGCGGAAGCGATCGGTGTTTCTCCGGTTGTGGGTGTAGAAGACGGGCTTCCCCTCCCTGTCGGCCTCCTCGATGACCCTCTCGACGCCTGCGAGCACCTGGGCCTCCGAGAGGTTCTTCCGCCTTTCCCTCGTCACCATCCTCGTCCCCTCCGACACTAGGGCTACGGGTTCGGCGTCGCATGCCGCCTCGAGGAACTCCTCCGTCATCTCGTGCTTAGGCCCGTGGGCCCGGATGTCACCCGTGTAGATAACGACTCCGGCGGAGGTGTGTACGATGAAGCCGTAGGCGCCGGGTATGGAGTGGTCCACATGGATGGGCTCAACCTCGAGGTGGCCCACATTGATCCTGTCGCCTGTGCGGAAGGTGCCGTACTCGTGTTTCCCATAGTCGATGTATCCGCTCGTCTCCTCCGCTGCCTCGAGGAACAGCTTCGTCCCGGATCCACACCAGATGGGGATGGAGGGGTCGAGGAACCTGATGTGGTCGACATGGTCGAAGTGGGCGTGGCTGAGGAAAACCGCATCGAACCTGGGCTCCTCGTATCGCAGGGGCGTGTCTGAGAGAAGCTGCTCCGCGTAGAGACCTCTCAGCCTCGGTAGCAAGTTGAACTCGAAATAATCGCCGACGCCGGTCTGACTCCGAGGCCGCAACCAGCCCGTGAAGTAGTCACAGCCCATGGTGAAAGACTTGCCGAAGTCAAACCAAACGCGCATGTCCCCGTCCTCTAGGAGGATCTTATTGCCGCCTATCTCGCCGACGCCGCCGAAGAACTGGAGAGAAACCATACACCCGGCCCTCATCAACTCTACATCCTTCCGATTATATTTACGATTCGAGTCCTGGAACAGCCCCGTCTACGATCTGTGGCACCCCTCTACGCAGACCTTAGTGAACAATATATCAAACCCCCTCCATGGTATAGTGAAGTCGTATGTCTGCTCCACGGGCCATTGCCATCGTAGGCTTTAAGGGCGCGGGGAAGACCCAGGTCGTCGAGGCGCTGGTGGGAGAGCTCACCCGTCGAGGGCTCAGGGTGGGGACGCTCAAACACGCGTCTCGGACACATCTCCTCGATACGCCGGGCAAGGACACCTGGCGCCACAGGGAGGCGGGCTCTGTGGCCTCGGCGATCCTGACCTCGGAGGGCGCAGCGATGTTCCTCAACCAAACCGTCGGCGTCACAGACGCTGTCGAGAAGCTCGGCTCCCTCGATATAGTCGTCTTAGAGGGCTTCAAGTCGCTAGACGCCGTCGCGAGGATAATTGTCCCCAGATGCGATGAGGATGTTGAGGCGCTGACGAACGGACTGGAGGTCGCAATCTCGTCGCCATCGGTGGAAGGACTGTCCATCGGGGAAATGGGAGCACCCGTGATCCCTCTTAGCCGCGTGCGGGATCTCGCAGACCTCGTCGAGTCGAAGGCCTTCCCACTACTGCTGGGCTTGAACTGCGACGGATGCGGATACGAGAGCTGCCGTGACCTCGCACAAGCCATCCTGGCGGGTGAAGCCGAGGCCGAGAAGTGCGTCAATTACTGGAGGGGAGCCGTCCGGCTCAAGGTGAACGACAGGGTGGTGGCAATGAACCCCTTCGTGCAGGAGATTATGAGAAACGTGGTTCTCGGAATAGTCCGCGCATTGAGAGGGGGTGAGGAACCTCGCATAGTCGAGCTCGCCTTCGACGTAGGGGGAGCATAGAATGTCTGAGACGTTGAATGTCTGCGTCGACAGCAACGAGGCGTCGGCTAGGAGGGAGATCGTGAACTACCTAAGGCTGGTCGGCTGCGAGGTCGAGGTGAGGAGGCTATCAGTCTGCGACTACGTCGTCTCGGACCGATGCGGCATCGAGCGGAAGAACGTGCGGGACTTCGTCGGCAGCCTTAGGGATGGAAGGCTCTTCAGCCAGGCGAAGGAGATCGCCGACGCCTACGAGAGGCCCATCCTCGTGCTGGAGGGACACCTCCCCCGCGTCTTCAGGCGCTCCCGCATGAGGCCTGCCTCGGTCTACGGCGCCTTGGCCAGCCTCAGCCTCGACTACGGCTTCTCCATCATCCCGACGGGGGACGTAGACTCGACCGCCGTCCTGATCCATCGGCTCGCCTACCGAGAGCAGGCCAGTGAGAGCCGCCCCCTCCAGCTGAGGAGCGTTCGAAGGGAGATGCTGGCCCACGAGCAGCAGCTGTTCCTGCTCTCCGGCTTGCCCAACATAGGCGCAATCCTCGCTGAGGAGCTGCTTCATCACTTCGACACGCCCTACAGGGTCTTCGACGAGATCGCAAAAGCAGAGATCCTGGTCTCCAGGAGCGGGAAGACGAAGCGCCTGAATGACCCTCTCAGCCAGGTGAAGGGCGTGGGGCCCATCATAGTTGAGAACGCGCAGAGACTCCTCACAAGTTCCTTCATGGAACTATCCGGCTTGCGCGAGGACAGCTGATGGATGACCCAAATGCTTTAATCTTCAGCATTCCGTCCATTTGATGGTTTGGGCCCGTAGCCGAGTGGATAAGGCACCGGCCTCCGGTCGGTGAACGCCGGGAGAAAGCCGGAGATCGTGGGTTCGAGTCCCTCCGGGCCCGCCAGTGATGTGATCGACATGCGGAATCCCCTCGCTGAGCTCAGAGGTGAATGCAAACATCTCCTGGAGGAGGCAGTGGAGAAGCTCCACCCCGACGTTGAGACGCCGGAGTGGAGGTTCTCACAGCCACCCGACTCCGAGTTGGGGGAGCTCTCTTCTCCCATATGCTTTCAACTGGCTGCGGCGCTAAAGGAGAGGCCCAACGATATAGCCAAGAGAATCGTCACCGAGATCGATGCCAGCTCCTCGCACCTAATCGCCTCGGCCGAGGCGCTGAACGGATACATCAATTTCCACGCAGACATCGGAAACTTCGCGCGGCTCGTGCTGGAGACCGCCGCTGGGAATGATATGGAGTACGGGTTCCTCAAGACTGAGAAGCCCGAGAAGGTGATGGTGGAGCACACCAGTGCCAACCCCAACGGCCCCATCCACATCGGGAACGCCCGCAACTCCATCCTAGGAGACTCCCTGGCCAAGATGCTGAAGCGGCGCGGCCACGATGTTGAGACTCACTTTCTAGTCAACGACATGGGGCGGCAGGTAGCGATGGCGACTTATGGCTGGAGTCTCCTTGGTATGCCAGAGCCCGAGGGGAGGCCCGACCTCTGGGTCGGTACCATCTACGCCTCGGTGAACGTCCTTAAAGAGGTAAAAAGGCTGAAAGCGGAGCTTAAAGAGGCCGAGGCTACAGATGACCACATGAGAATCAGCAATATCAACCGGGAGCTCAGCCGGTACGCCGCGGCCGCCCAGGAGCTCATGGAACGAAACCCCGGCATCTTCGACGCCCTCGTGGAGAAGATCGAGGCCGACCCCTACATCGAGGCGAACATCGTGAAGCTGAACACCCAGTACGAGAAAGGACGATCCGAGACGAAAAAGACTGTCCGCAAACTCATACAACACTGCCTGAGCGGGTTCGAGCAGGCGCTGGGCGAGATCGGGATCCACTTCGACATGTGGGACTACGAGAGCGACCTCGTCTGGAGGAAGGCAGCCGACGAAGTCCTTGAGGGCCTGAGGGCCACCCCTTATACCTTCTACGATGAGGGGGCACTGGTCCTCGATTGCGATAAGGTTGCGGAGGAGAGAGGCCTGAAGGAGCGGTGGGGGTTGAACCCGGACCACGAGATACCGAGGTTGGTCCTGGTAAGATCTGATGGGACGACCCTCTACACGCTGAGGGACATCGCCTACTCGCTGTGGAAGTTCCAGCGCGTCGACCGAGTCATCAACGTCATAGGCTACGAGCAGAGCCTCGCGCAGCTCCAGCTGAGGATAGCGCTCGCCGCCCTCAGCGAGGTCGAACTCGCCGACAGGCAGACTCACTTCGCCTACGAGCTTGTCAGGCTCCCCGGCGTGAGGATGAGCGGCCGGCTCGGCAGGTACGTGACGCTTAGCGAGGTCGTCGATCGATCCGTCTCCCTCGCCTACGACGAGGTGACGAAACGCTCGCCTCAGCTCTCCGAGAATCAGAGACGGGAGATCGCTAAGATGGTGGGCTGCGGTGCGGTGAAGTACGCGCTTCTCAGCGTCGACCCCATGAAGGTGGTCGTCTTCGACTGGGCTAAGGCGCTGAACTTCGAGATGAACAGCGCACCTTTCATTCAGTACTCCCACGCCAGGGCCTGCAACATTCTTAAACGTGCCGTGGAACATCCAGAAGCCGACCACGGGCTACTCAGGGATCGGCGTGAGCGGGAACTCGTGATGATTGTGGCCCGATTCCCCGAAGTTTTCGATGACGCCGTCAAGGAGCTGAAGCCCAGCGACATCTCGGCCTACGCCAACAC
>CAZRAV010000078.1:0-4862 GCA_964598175.1 uncultured Candidatus Bathyarchaeia archaeon
CACTACCTGGATGCAAAGGAGGCTATTAACATCAAAACTATTGATGTAAATCAAATGCACAATCATAGAATTTGGCAATCTCCTAAAATTGTCGCGCTCGCAAGCGTTTGATGAATCGTTTTCCTGTCGATCGTCAGAATTAAATATTCTTAGGGTTAAGCCTTCGAAAGGTGAGTTTTTGTCTATAGGCATCAGAGGCAAGTTCATCGTAGGATTCAACGGCGAAGAGCATAGGCTGCTTGAAGACGGGGTCGTCATCATCGAGGGGAACAGGATCGAACATGTGGGCAAGACCTTCTTAGGTCAGGTTGACAGGTGGATAGATGCCCGAAAGAGCCTCATCATGCCCGGTCTCATCAACACTCACATACACGCCTCAGGTTCACCAAGAGATAAGAGCTTCCTCGAGGACGTAGGTGCTCGACACTTCTACATGAGCAGCTTGAGCGAGAACCTCACTGCCCTTAGCCTCAGCACCCACATAGAGGATCAGGAGGTCTTTTCGAAATACTCGCTTGTTGAGTGTCTGAGGAGCGGAAACACCACCATTGTGGAGCAAGGGATGGTCCCCGACCTGGGAGAGAAGACTACCGTCGACCTGATAGACGAGACCGGAATACGAGCCTGCGAAGGGCCGATGTTCAGAGACGGGGAATGGCATCGGAGTCAGGGAGCCAACATCCAGACCAGATGGCTGGGGTTAGAGGTGGGTCTGGAGGGACTGGAGAAGGCGGAAAGGTTCATAGAGCGGTATAGGGGCGCCCTGAACGGGAGGCTGATGCCGATGCTCTACCCCATGCAGGTTGACACATGTAGCGCTGAACTCCAGAAAGCGGTCCGGGAAAAAGCCGACGAGCTAAAGGTTCCCATAACCATCCACGCCGGGCAGTGGATGGTGGAGTTCCAGAACATGATCCGGATGTACCGCCGGACCCCCATAGAGTTCCTCCACGACACGGGCCTGCTGGGGCCGGACCTGATAGTGGGCCACGGCTGGGCCATCACTGGCCACCCTTGGGTGGTGTATCCCCCAGTGAACGGCGGCGATCTGAGGCTCTTGGCCGAGTCCGGTGCAACGGTCTCCCATGATCCCGTGGTCTTCGTCAAGAGAGGCATCATGATGCACTCGCATACCAAGTACCTGAGGGCGGGGGTGAACGTCAGTATTGGCACGGATTCAGCGCCCCAGGATATGCTCAATGAGATGAGAATAGCCTCATATGTGACGAAACTCGCTGATGGGGACTGCCACTCAGGAAGCTCCAGGGAGATATTCAACAGCGCGACTCTCGGAGGTGCTTTGGGGATAGGCCGGACCGACCTGGGCAGGATAGCCCCCGGGGCCATAGCGGACATAGCCATAGTGAACATGGAGAGCCTCAACACCGTCCCAGTGCGAGACCCGATAAGGAATTTGGTAAACAGCGCGCAGCGCAGCGATGTTCAAACCGTGATCGTGGACGGGAAGATCGTCGTCGAGGATGGCAAGATCACGACCGTTGACGAGGAGAAGGTGGTGGAGGAGGTCCAGAGGGCTGGAGAGAGGATCTGGAGCAGGCTCCCAGAATATCACTATAGGCATCTGACCGCTGATGAGGTCTCCCCGCAGTCCCTAAAGCCCTGGAAGGAATAGACGATCTGCTCGCGAGTAGATGTGGAACCCTTGAACATTCCATCGCGCACGAAAGTAGTTTAGATTTTCAGTCTCTGCTTCAGAGCCATAGATACGGGTATGCCGACGATGCCACCGACCGCCATCTGGACGAAGTTGAAGGGAGCTTCGACCAACGCGTTACCGAGCCCGTACATGTAGACTTGGACGATAAAGTATCCGGCGACCATCTCTAGTCCCCCGACCATCCACGCGAGGACCAATCGAAAGCGCCCCGGATTTTCCCCACCCATACCGAGAACCCATCCAGCCAAAAGGCCCTCGATGCCCTTGATGACAAGTGTGAATGGGACCCATACATACCAGCCTCCAAGGAAGTCGGCAAGGGATGAGCCCAGTCCTCCTGCGATGGCGCCAACAATAGGGCCAAAGGTCAGAGCCGCGACCATCACCATGGCGTCCCCGACGTTGAAGAAACCCTGTGTTGCGGGGATGGGGAATTGGATGAGCATCGTTGCTACACACACCAATGCTGCCATGACAGCGGAGGCCGCCAACTCGCGAGTTCCAAAATTCACCATGATTTATTATAGTTATAACTAATATATTTAATACTTGCGGTCGACTACTAGATGCTGCAATTTGTTGGAAAGAGGTCATCTACAAAGGAGTCAATGAGCACTGAACTCACTTGAACATCTTTTTTACTTCTTACTTGTGAAAAGAGAAGATCTCACCTTTAAGGTTCATCCGCTCGCACGAAGATCAAAGGGATAGGGTTTCAGTGAAGGATCACTTTGAAGACCCTGAGGTGGTTACCGCCTAGGATCTTCTCGATGTCCTCGTCGGAGTAGCCCCGCCTCACAAGCTCCCGGGTGATGTTCGGCATCTTCGTCACGTCCTCCAAACCCTCGGGAGTTGATCCTATCCCGTCGAAGTCCGACCCCAATCCGACGTAGTCGACGCCCACCAGTTCAACGATGTGGTCAATGTGGTCGACGAGGCGTTCCACCGTCGCCCTATTTTTATCGACGAAGGCGGGAGCAAAGTTCATCCCCATGACGCCACCGTGATCGGCCAGCGCCCTTATCATATCGTCGGTGAGGTTCCTCTGATGGTCGCATACAGCCCTGCAGTTTGAGTGCGAGGCGATGAACGGCCCCTTCTTCAGATCCACGACATCCCAGAAGCAGCTGTCGCTGAGGTGGGAGACGTCGTAGACGATGTCGAGTCGCTCGACTTCCCGCAGCGCCTCGACACCGAGGTCAGTCAATTTGCTTTCAGCTCGCTTTGCCGAGAGGCCGTCGGCGAAAGGCGTCCTCCAGTTCCATGTAAAGCTGAGCATCCTCACCCCGAGCTTATGGAAGATCCTGAGAATACCAAGGTCACCCATCAGAGGCTCGGCGCCCTCGATGGCGAGGAGCGCTGCCACCTTGCCTGCACTGTTTGCCGCAAGGATCTCGTCGTAGCTGCGGACCTGGACGATCCCCTCGCTGGCCTTGCACTCTCGGTCGAGTAAATCAACCATCTGAAGAGCGGTTCGGAGTGCCCAGGGCTCGTTCTCATGCTCCCCGGTGTAGATGGCGAAGGTCTGGCAGTCCACGCCCCCATCAACCAGCCGCGGCAGATCGATGTGCCCCTGGTCTGAGCGTTCCCCCAGCCTTCTCGGCCGTTGCTTCCGCTCATTCGGGGGCATGAACTTCATGAGGGTGTCGCAGTGGGTGTCGACTACCAACGCATGCCTGTGGAGCCTCAGAGCCCGCTCCTCCTCGGCCTTCCCGAGCTTTACCATTTTTCAGTCCTCACCTATCCCCTGTGGGAGGTTGTGAAAAAGGTTTCGACTTCAGGAGCTCATACTCAAACTTTATTAGCTATTCGAGTCTTCTTCTGTTGTCTAGTGGTGAACCTCTCTCAGTTGGGGTAGGTTTAAAAGCTCGTCTAAAATATGAGTTTAGAGTCCGAGGAGCGTCCATGCTGATCCGCGAGGTCATTCTGGAGAACTTCATGTCATACGAGTACGCCCGGGTGCCGCTCAAGCAGGGGCTCAACGTCGTCTGCGGGCCCAACGGCTCCGGCAAGTCGGGCTTCCTCCTGGGCATCTGCGTCGCCCTCGGCGAGACCTACACCGAGCGGTCGAAGCGCCTCAGCGACCTCATCCGATGGGGGCAGGACCAGGCCCGTATCAGTCTGCTCCTCGACAACTCCGTCAGGGAGGATGGTCGAAGGCCCGTCCCCTTTTTCGATATGGATGTCATCAGCCTGACGAGGAACCTCAGGAGCGACGGGAAATACTGGTTCGAGCTGAATCAGAAGAGCGCCCAGAAGTACGAGGTCATGGAGATCCTCAGGGGGCTCGGCTTCGACCCCAACAACATGCTCATCGTCATGCACCAGAGCATGCCGGAGCAGTTCGCGAACGTCTCCCCGCAGGAGAAGCTGAGGATCCTGGAGGTGGCCGTCGGCTACGAATCCTTTAGATCCGACGTCGTGGAGGCGAAGAAGAAGCTGAGCGGCATCCTCAGCGAGGAGGAGAGCCTCAATCAGCTCCTCGACAGGGCGAGGGAGACCCTGAGCTACTGGCGGGAGCAGAACGAGAGGCTGCAGGAGAAGAGACGACTCAAGACCCGGAGCCTCTTCCTCCAAAGGGAGATGGCGTGGAGCCGGGTCGTCCATCTCGAGAAGGGTCTGAGGAGGTTGGAGCAGGAGATCGACCGCGCCGACGCCGACCTCTACGCGGCCGAGGCGGAGATGGAGCACTACGTCAAGCTGACCATCGATTCAGAGAACGAGCTCAGAAAGTACCGGGCCGAGTGGTCCGACCTGCTCGAGAAACGCATAGAGTACGAGAGAATCATCGGCATCTGCGAATTCGCCATCGCTGATTCGAAGGAGCGTCTGGCCCAAGTCGAGGGGATGTTGAGGTCGTCGAGCGAGCGCCGCCGCCGCTTCGAGGTTGGAGCCGAGACCCTCCGGGCAAGGCTCAATGCAGGGCCGACCACCCTAGACGACTACTTCAGCATCCTCTCCGAGATCGAGGAGACCCAGGCGGAAGCCTACGACACGTGGCACTCCGATCTGACCGGCCAGAGGGGCGAAGCTGAAAAGCTTATCGACTCATTGACTGGGCAACTCAACGAGGCCGAGGTGGTGGTTGCCGAGGTCGCAGAGGATATGGCGCTGACCCGGGCGCACATCGACGAGGCGAACGACAGGTACATCGAGGGGCGCATCCAGATGGCCCTGCTGAAGG
>CAZRAV010000079.1:0-4834 GCA_964598175.1 uncultured Candidatus Bathyarchaeia archaeon
TCGCGCCTCTGCCCGGCCATGCTCCACCAGTTGCTGAAGGCCAGTGGCCCGTCGATGAGCATGAGTCTGACCCTGTGGTTTATCTCGATGAAGCTGCACGCCGTCTCGTAGAGCTTTGCCTCCCGCCTCAAGCTCACGGTGCCTTTGAACCTCTCTCCCGACAGCGTATAGGGGTATGTGAGGGACTCAGGTGGTAGGAAGAAGCGTGAACAAGAAGGAAACGAGTAAACCAGGGCACTGATGACGACGTAACGCCTCGAAGCCAACGGCAGGACCTGGCTCCCCGCGTCAGCTCCAGCAACGGCCTGGAAGTTGTCACGTTTATTCATCTCGAAGAGGGAGAGTTCCTTTCGGAGACGAGTTGCTAGCTCACTGACCGAAGGAGATTCCTCCTCCACATCGTTCGAGACCTCCTTGAGCATCAGGTTCCTGATGGCAAGGCAGAGATTCGGATGGAGCACTGGTACTTCGCTTTGGATCTGCAGGTCATCAGTTTTTCGGTAATCTAGCACTCGATCTCGCCCTCTGAGAACGACTTACATACAACACTTTTTTTCTTAGATATTTAAATCCTGCGGTAGATGCGAGCGTAATTTCTAAAAAATGCCCTTTTATATATATATACCGAAATTACAACGCTCGGATTTACTTGATAGATTGGCCCTGTCAGTCTTATAACCAAAAGTAAAGTTAATAAGAAGTTCATCAAATTAAAGGATGTGTTAAAATGACTGAGAAATATACCCTCCGAGAGGCTGTCTTCAGGGTTTTCTTGGCGAACCCGAAACTGGGTCCGAAGGATATGGCGGGTAAACTCAAGGCAAAATACAACTCTGTGAAGGCCGTCTTCGCGAAGTTGTGCGAGGAGGGGCTGCTCAGAAGGGAGGGGCGCGGAAACTACGTGCCGAACACCTCTATGATCATCCTCCACCTAATGGACAGGATAGAGGCCTTGGAGAAGGGTGGAAAATAGGGAGGCGATGAAATGGCAGACTTGCTCGAAAAGGCCATCAAGGAGCTCTCACCGAATACGAGCCGGTTCAAGATCCTCGTCTACCTCTCCTTCAAGGGGCCGAGCCTCCCTGGGCAGATAGCCGAAGAGACGGGCATGCCAAGTGGCACCATACGCCCAGCTCTCAGGTACCTGCTCGGAAAACGGTTCCTGACCCAACAGAGAGATGGGTCCTACAGGTCGAAGATCTCCTTCACCGACATCATCTCGAACCTTTACACGCATCAAGAGCAGAAGAAATAGACCTGTGAGGCCGGTCGCCTTGGTCGGTTCCGACGAGTTCGAGGGTCTGAGACGGGCGGAGAGCCAGCGCAAGGTCCTTCTCTGCCTGGTGGAGCATGGGGAGCCCATGTCATCTAAGTCAGTCGCAGAGGAGCTGTCCATGTCCGTGAACGCCGTCAACATCGCCCTCTTCAACCTCTACAACAAGGGACTCGTCGACAGAATATCCCGCGGCGTCTACAGGTACAAGCTGGGACCACTCCTCGTTCCACTGCTGGAGGAGTACTTCCAGAGGTAGGTTTATGTCACAGGATAGGCTGAAGGGGCTGGACGAGCTGGGGCTGGAGACCTCCGCATTCAAAGTCCTCGTCTACCTCTCCTTCAGGGAGGCGCCCCTAAGGCCTTCGGAGATCGCGGAGGGCGTGGGGGGGAGGGCGTCGACCGTCCGGGCTAGGCTCACGGAGCTGAAGAAAGCAGGCCTGATCTCTGCGACCTCAGACGGCTACGTATCAAACCTGACTCCATACGATATCCTCATGAAGCTGTACAGGAAGATTAAGGAAGAGTTGAGAGGTTGAGACGATGTCCGAACAGGCGGTAAAGGAGTTGAGGGAGAAGATGGAAGCCCTGCTCAAGCTCAGGAGGGCGCCGAGCCAGTTCACCATCCTGTTCCATCTCCTGGGCACCGGCAGGGCTATGACCATCAGGGAGATCGCCTCCGAGATAGACTTGACGACAAAGGCGACGGAGCGGGCCGTGGCGAAGCTGTTGGAGAAGGGTCTCATCCAGCGAACCCCCTTCAGGGATGGCGCCTACACCTGCGACAGCAAGCAGGTTCTGCTCGGCCTGCTGCTTGTGACAGCCGACCTCCATCAGAAACTCGAGAAGCGGAGGACTGGGGCCTAGGCGAAGGCTACCTCTTCTTGAGCTTGGAGAAGACCTCCTCCTCGATCCACTTGACGCCCTTCGTGGACAGCTTGTAGAAGGGAGCCCTATCCACGGGCTTGAAGATGTGGCCGCGCCTCCTCATCTCGTGGAGCCTGGCGGGGACGGTGACCTTCTTCCCGCTCGCGGCCAGACGCCTCTTGATCTCCCTAGAACTCGACTGGTGGTCCTTCATGCTGTAGAGGATGAGGCCTATGGCCTCGTAGTGGGACAGCTTCTTCTTCGTGACGATGACCGGGCCATCCCGCCCCACCTCGACGATGCCCTTCAAGTCGTCCATAGCCTGCGTCGCGAGGAGGGCCGAGACCCTCTCGTTGACATCGATGAGGAACTCCTGGTCCAGCTTCTCTAGCGCGTCGAGGACCTCCAAGGTGGTCTCGCCGCTCACCTCGATCTCGCCGAAGGGCGTCCTTATCCCGAGCCTGATCCTCGCCATCAGCTGCCCTCCTCGTTGAGGACGTAGAGGTAGCCGCGCTTCTTATCCTTCCACCGCCTGATCTTCCCCTTCTTCACAAGCCAGACGAGGACACCTGAGAGGGTCGTCTTTGGGAAGAAGATGGCGTTCGCCTCCATCGCCTCCCTCAGCTCGGAGATTCTCCGCGGGGTCCTGCCCCACTCCGTCGTGAGCAGGGAGACGACGGCCTCGCCGCACTGAGTGGTACGCGCTATCCTGGGAAACAAGACGGATGAGGATTGTGCCTTCGGACCCTCGTCCTTCCGGGCTGTTCTCTTGGTTCCTACGTTGAAGGCGTCGGAGACCTTATCGACGATCCCGTCTAGGTCGTCGAGGGTGGAAAGCACCTCATCTTTCACACCGCCCAGCTCCACCTCCATCTCGCCGATTCTCACTCTAATGAGGAAAGGGGGTCGACTCATGAGCACCACGACAGAACCTTATACCAATAATAATTAGAGCCCCATCCTATAATACTTTTTACTCCTCGGTCGAAGATGAGAGCCGCATCCTTATCGCTTCCCTTAGAAGTGCTTGGACATCCTCGACGCGAGCCCTCCCTCTCACCTCGCCCATGACCATCCCCATCAGCGGACCTATCGCCCTCTCCCCCATGCGCTTGACCAGCTCCTTGTTCTCCCCTACCTTCTTCTCAACGATACGCCTCAGCTCGTTGCGAGACATGAGTTCGAGGCCCAGAGCCTGTAGCGCATCCCTAGGCGACGCATCAGCGTGGTCCGCCAGCCACGTGAAGACTTCGGGGAGGGACTCCTTTACCGTCAGTCCCTCATCCAGGAGCTTGAATACGCCGTGAACGGCCTCGTCGCTCAGTGTGTCGACTCTGACCCCATCCCTCTCGAGGCTCTTGAAGGTCTCGGTCAGGGTGACCGCTATGAGGGTCGGCGACACCGGAGTTTCCCTCGCCAGCTCCTCGAACAGGCCGGAGTAGTTGGAGTTGAAGACCTGCTTCGCCAGCTTATCGTTGAGCCCATACTCAGCCATGAGTCGATTGAGCTTCGCCTCGGGCATCTCCGGCAGCGCCTCCATCAAATTCTCGAGCCGCTCGGAGGTGATGGAGATGGAGACCACATCTGTCTCAGGGTACATCCTCGCCGCCCCCGGCCGCGGCCTGGTATAATGGGTTGTCCCGTCGGCGTCCGCCGCCCTCGTCTCGCTCGGGACTCCGACCAGGGCCTCCTTGGCCCTGTCGAGGACAGCGGAGAGCGCCATGCGACACCTCTTGGCTTCGTCGGCCACGATGACGACTGCATCCTCCTCCGAGGTCACCACCCTCTCACGGAGGGCGCGCACCTCCTCGTCCGATATGTCGTAGCCGGGGAGCTCGTCGGTGTGGAAGAGGCCTCGGACGCCGCCCCAGAACCTAGCGCGGTCCGCCATCTCCGTCCCTAGCCTCCTGTTCGGTTGGAGTTCCCTGCCGATGAGGCCGCCGAGCCCGGGGAGCCTCAGGGCGAAGACTCTGTTCCCCTTCTTGAGGGCTCCTCGGATGATACGGCACCTCGTCGAGTCGAAGACCTCGGAGACGTCGATGTACTCCTCCTTGAGGTCGGAGGGCTTCACGCCTCGTTTTCTCAGCTCAGAGGTAATGGAGATAAGGTTCACCTGCCGCAGGACCTCGTACTCGACGACTTTAGAGATGAGCTCAAGCTCCTGCACGCCCTTGATCTCGATGAGGGCGCCTCCATCGATGGAGATGTTCAGGTCCTGGCGGATGGTCCCCAGCCCCCTTCGAACCGTTCCCGTGGCCCTGAGGATGCGGCCGATGGCCAGGGCAACCTCCTCCGCCTCTTGGGGCGAATGTATGTCCGGGGCTGTGGTCACCTCGATGAGGGGTATGCCGAGCCTGTCTATCCTGTATCGGCTAACGGGTCCCTTCTCAGCGATCTTCCTCGCTGCGTCCTCCTCGAGGCAGATCTGCTCAAGCCTGTATTGTTTGCCGCCGACCTCGACAGACCCACCTAGGGAGACAACGCATGTCCTCTGGAAACCGGTGGTGTTGGAGCCGTCGACCACCGTCTTCCTCATGACGTGGACCTCGTCGACGGGTTTGGACCCCGTCATCAGGGCGACGGTGAGGCAGATGTCCAAGGCCTCCCCGTTCAGCGGCCCCGGCGGCTCCTCGTCCATCTCCACGAGGCAGGAGGTCTCCCGGTTGGCCTCGTAGACGATGGTCTTTCCCCGTA
>CAZRAV010000080.1:0-4669 GCA_964598175.1 uncultured Candidatus Bathyarchaeia archaeon
ACCTCTATCCCACCGTCTGGGTGCTTACCACCGCTGAGGAAAAGGGCGTCCCCGTTCTCCTCGTCCCCGACGACACCTACACTACGGTCATGAAACTGGAGCTGCTGAATGGCAGGATCCTCCCCTCTCCCACGTCGACAAGGAAGATTCAGCTGACCCGCCAGATCATAGGCGAGTACGTCAACTGGAAGAAGATTCTGGACGAATATGTCAACTGGAAGCACAACCGCAACTCAGAATAGATCCTCGTCTTGGACGTACGATCTGCCAAGGCGGATCGCCATCTCCGCCTTCTCAAGCTCCTTCCCCAAGTAGGCCGCGTGATCCAACTTGGAGACCAGCCCATCCTGATGATGGTCTGATAGACCTCTCTGGCACATCTCCCCCTGACTGCGATGTCGGGTTTCTTATCCTTGTAAGGGAAGTGGATCGCAGCCATCAGCCCCCTCTCCCTGTCAACCTCGATCTTGAACCACCCTGCCCTGTCGCTTTTGAACTCCGCATCTCCCTCGGCTTCAATGACCTCGACGATGTTCTCGATGCCCCTGTCGTATGGCTCCTCCCTCCATCTCTTCTCCTTCAAGACGAGCAGGTCGATGCCCAAGTCTTTTGGCACGGTCTCCCTGCGCCTCGCGAGGAACATCATCTTTGATGCCGTTGCCGTCTCGCGTACGCTCCCCTTTGCCTTGGAGCTGAACTCGGGAACGAAGAGAAGGTCCGCGCCGACCTCGCAGGCGAGGGCTGTGAGGAGTCCGTTGACCCCAGTGGAGTCGACGTCGATGAGCTCTGTAACGTTCCCCAAGCCGAAGAGCATCGGAGTCTCCCCGTCGAGCTGACGGAAGAGCTGGTAGGCCCTCAGGGACTCCATCAGGCCTGGTTGGAGTGCTGGTTCCAGAACTGGGTCGGCGATCACCTTCTCCAGTCCGAGGGATCTCGCCCTTTCGATGTTGTCTCTGAGCGCGGCCACCCTCTCCTCCGCCCTCCTAGGCAGTATGCCCTCCCTCATGTTTGAGGGGAGAATGACCACTGGTACTTCCGAAACAATAGGGGCTGCCTCATCCATATTGCCTGAGTCCACGCTGAGGACGAGGTCGACGCCTGCCTCAACGCCTGCCTCGATCTCAGACGGTTCCAAGGTGTCGATGCTAATGGGCATGGTTACCGCCGTTCTCACAGCGTTGACGATGCCCTCGATCTTCTGAGGCATCTGTCTACCAGCAAGCATTCCTATGTCGATGATATCGGCTCCCTCAGCCTCATAGTAGCAGGCTCGCCTACGGATGGAATCTGTGTCGAGCATGGGTGCGTTTACTATCTCGGCGATGACCCTCATCGGAAAGGCTCGACCCACGGGGATCTCATACCCCTCGCCACCGATAACCAGCCCACCATGTTTCTTCACAACCTCCCGCCAGTTTCCATCCACCTCCCCAATCTCTGCCATCACCTTTCTGATCATCGCATCCCTGATCAGCTCCGAAGCGGCGGTCGTCTTCGAGAGTTCGACCTCACCGAGGAGGTCGAGGACGAGGGGGATATCAGCGGCATGGGGGGATCCCTTGAATGTTGGTATGTTCGTCCCTGCCTCGACCGGTGTCACGTCTCCCTGAACGGCCCCTGGCATCAGGATGAGGTCGTAATCCCTAACTCCAAGCGCTTTAAGCGCATCAGCAGCGTACCCAGGTGTGATGAAAGACGCCACGGAAACTGGCAGAGCAACAACATCGACGTCCATCTCTGTCTCAGATACGTATCGCTTCACGCTCTCTTCTGCCAGCCTCCCCGTAACGACCAGAACCCTCAAGGCTCATTCCTCAGATACCTCTTCAGGGCGTCCCTCAGCTCTTCAGGGTTTCTTAACACGGTTATCCCCCTCATTTTCCTTAGCCTCTCGACATTCTCAAGGTCCACCTCCCTCGCCGTCACCCTGATCTTCTCGCCCTGCTTGACGGCGACATAGGTACATGCTTCGAGACAAAGGCTGCATCCTCTACATATGAGATAGTCGATATTGCCCTTCCCTTTGCGCACCGTGAATGCTCCGTTCTCACAGACCTGTTCAGCGAGACATGGGTGGCATCCGATGCAGACGTTCGGATCGACTCTGATGGGGATCGTCGTCTCTGTCGATTCCGACTGGTCGGTGGGGAGGATGAGGACGGAGACCCCTCCCTTCAGGGCCTGGGCGACGGCGTTAGTTACCAACGTGTCGGCGATTCCTCTGCAGATTTTGGCCACGGTGTTGGCGGTGGCTGGAGCGACGACCAAAGCAGAGTAAACGTCTCTGGCGAGGCGACCAGCGTGGATCGCACTCGCACCCTCGCTGCGGTGTGTGAAGACCTCAGAGTAGCGGGACCCGTCTGAGATTTCCGGAAGCCGGTCAAGGAGACAGTAAATCCTCAAGACTTCTTCAGCGGCGCTGGAGACGAAGCTTGTAACCTGGAGCTCTTCGCTCATCTCCCTCATGGTGGTGAAGACCTCCTCGAGGAAGTGGCCTGCTCCGGTGATTGCCCAAGCGAGCGGCTTCAATACGGTCTCATACCCCCTACAGCACCTTCAGGGCGCAGTTATTCTTCAGCGACCGTGATCACCGCGCCCTCGTTGTCTGGCCTCGCGTAGAAGGCCTTCCCCAGCCTGCCATCAGTGGTGAGGAACTTTACGAGCCTCTCCGTAACCTCTCTGGCATGCGTCTCTCCATCCACTAGACCGTAGAAGGCGGGCCCCCAGGAGCTCTGTCCGACGCCGTAGGCCCCAGCCTCGAGAAGGAACTCCACTCCATCCCCAATAACGGGATGGCTGAACCTTCCCCCCTGAACGTCAATCCAGTATTCGCCGAACTTGTAGTCCAGCGCCGTCATGGCCTCTCCAAAGGCTTCGATATCGCGCTCGAGGATGGCAGGGATCATCTTTATGAGGACCATCCGAGAGACCTCGCCCACAAGCTTCTCAGGTGGGGGCTCGAGCCTACTGAAGGCCTCACGCTCGTTCATATCGCTGAGACCCGAGTTGATCTCGGGCACGCCGATGACAAAGAGCCATCCCTCAGGAACATCGGAGCGAAATACGAGGGGAGGTACATCGTTAGGCCTGTCTGCGTGGTGTCCTCCGTCGACGATGAAGCCGCCGTGCTTGAAGGCATAGGTACCGATGCCCGAGATTCTAGACCTGTTCAGCTTCGACGCCATCTCCTCGACGCCTAGGTCGAGCTCGTAGAGCTTTGACAGCGCGGCACCAACAGCGAGAGCTAGTTGCGTACCTGACCCGAATCCAGCGTGCTCGGGGATGTTGGAAATCAATCTAAACTCGGCTCCACCTTCGACTCCTGAATCCCTGAGTATCTCGCTGGCGTACTGTAGGATCCTCTCGGCTCTCGGCCCATTTGCTCTCAACTCTGAAGCGGGGGATGCCTTGAGGATCACGTTGGGCCGGTCAATGGCGACGCCGACGCTGACATGGATCCTTCCGAGGTCGCCCCGCATATCCACTATTCCGAATTGCAGTCTGGAAGGAGTTCTTACTTTTACCTCGATTTCTCTTCCCTCCATCCCTTGATCAAGTTCTCTAATGTCCGTACGACTCTCATCTCGGCTGAATCGAGTGTGGAGACCTTATCGACGACTTCTTTACATTCGTTGAACTTTTTATTCAGCTTTTCCGCGTCGCCCAAAAGTCCCAAATGAATGTACTCCTCGATCCGAGTCGCGTGTACTACAGCCTCAATGGACTCGGCTCTTCCCCTGCTGAAAACCCTTGGAAGTGGGCGGTGGACGTCAACTGAGTTTACCTTGCATTCGAAGCAGCCTCGATTCTCTGAGATGTCATAACCTCTCAGGATCTCGACGTGGATGCTTGCGTCTGCGGTTCTCAAGGACAAGTTTTCGTTTATGTGGGGTGTTTTAAACCCTTCCAGCGTCTCGTGTTTGAATGCGGTTGTGAGGAACAGCTCAGGGTCTCCCGCGACATTCACACAGGCATCTCTGCCCTTCAGCAGATTTCGATAAGTATCGCTCGATTTAAAGGGTTTAATCTCTAGGATGTCGGGCCCACTCCTCGTGACGCCCATTGGCGCAGCGCTAGGCAAACCATCGGGATTTCTCGTCGCGACTATCGTCTCAACGATGCAGCCCATGCTGAACCCCAACTCGTCCAGCATCTCCACGATCTCAGGCTTTGCCATTTAGTATCAACGAGTTCTGACCCTGATAGTTCGGAAGCAAGGGGAACAAAAAGTTATCGGTCATAGTTCTCGATAGGTATGAGGTAGTCCCCCTTCGAGCCCATCATGACCCTGTAAACGACTCTGTCGCTGAATGTAACCTCCTCAAGAGTTCCATAGGCCTCGACGATGTCTCCCTCTCGAGCCTGCTCGGTGAACTTACCCCTGAAGCTCACAAGCTCGGATACCTCATGACAGCAGGGTGCATCGAGTAGGACGCAGTCTTTTACTTTGTAGGTGCATGGGGTGAAGATGGAGTCTGATGCATCGGATACGACGGCTCTAAGTTTCGCTTTACAAAGAGGCTTTGACGCTATCTCTGTTTCGACCTCCTCAGGTCTCGTCACCAATCTAACGAAATAGTCTCTGCCGCAGACCAGCCCGTGCAGTATTTTTCGGACTTCGATGTTCCTGAGTATTTCTAGATCGAGGCCCGTATCACCCCACCTGGCT
>CAZRAV010000081.1:0-4657 GCA_964598175.1 uncultured Candidatus Bathyarchaeia archaeon
TCGATGTCGCCATATTTCTCCAGCAGGACGGAGAAGAGGTGCTCCATGGCGAAAGACGCAACATCCCTGTTCAACTCCTCCACGGTGGCGTCGGCCTTCCTTTCCAGATCTCTGAACTGCCTGAGGGCGTTCCTCATCTGGTTCTGTAGAGCCTCGCGCCTACGCTGGATCTCGCCCTGCACCTTAGGGGGGAGACGCGCGAACTCTTGGTCGCTGATGGGTCGGCCCTCCACGACTGGAACGAGGAGCAAGCCGATGGGTGACCGCTGGAGGAGGAAGCCTTCCTGCCGCGCCAATAGGTTCATCTGGTTGGTGAGTTCGTTCCGCTCCTCCTCGATCACCTTTAGTGTCTCCTCCCGCCTCTTGGCATACTCCTCGCTCTCAAAGGCCCTCTTCAGCGCCTTCGGCATCTCAGAGACGAACCGTTCCATGTCTCCCTGGAACTCCACACCCTTCCCAGCCGGGAGCCTGAGGCCATTAGGCCTGATGGAATCATCGAAATTATTGACGTAACACCAGTCCGAGGGCACAGGCTTCGACTTAGCAATCTCCTCTAGAAAGCCGACTATGGCCGTCTCCCTGCCAGTACCCGGCTGGCCAGCGACGTAGATGTTGAAGCCACGCTTCTTGATCTTCAAGCCAAACTTAAGAGCCTTCACGGCCCTGTCTTGTCCTATGATCTGCTCGAGCGGTTTGAGTTCAGCCGTAGATTTGCATGATAGGAAATCATCAGGGCATCTCATTCTCGCTAGTTCATGAGAAAGCTCATCGACCATAGACCATCACACTTGGAAGATTACCCCTTAAGAAATTTGGATAGCTGAAATTTAAATGTGATTTTGAAGGACGGGCTTCACTCGACTCTCATGAGGAGTTCTCTGAATGTCATGCCCTGCCCCACCCTTATCGAGTAGTAGTCTGGCTTCTCGGCGACTATGAACGCCCACCCCTTGTACTTGAATTTGGCTGCGAGGACCGCTATTCTCTTCGGGTAGTATCGATGAATCTCGAGGAATTCGTGGAGCTTCGCTATCTGGGCGCTCTTGTAGTATGCGTATCTACTCTGGCTCTTGACCTCGAAGGCGAGGATGGCCTCGCCTTTAATGGCGAAAACATCGGGGAGGGGTTCACTGCTCGGGGCGCTGACAGGGATTCGCAGAGCATCGAAGCCTGCTTCCCGGAGCTTCTTCACGAGCTCTCGCTCGGCGTCGTAGCCCCTCTTCTTGATCCGTCTCACCTCCTTTCTCGTCAGGGTCCTGGTATACCTGCTCCTCTTCGGCTTGCCCTCCGCCAGATCCCTGAGAGACACGGTGCTCCCCCAATCTTACACGTCGGGCAGCGTTAGCCCACCGGATTCGAGGGGGATTACTGCCAGCTTGATGAGGTCCTTCAGCCAGCTTGAGATGGTCTCTGCGTTCGCGTACTTTTGGTATCTCCTTTTATGGGGAATCTTGGTCACCATCCTGAGATCCACCATCTTGCCGAGGTAGAACTTGGCGGAGGACCTGGAGATGCCGGAGACACGGGCAAGGTCGCCGCTCGTGAAAGCCTGCTCAAGCCTTGCGTAACCGGCGATCACACTGGGGGGGAAGGGCAGGGTTTTGTCAATGATCTTGATCAGCTCTTTCTCACGCGACATGGAGAACCACATCTGGAGGCTAACAGATACTAAGATGAACAGATTAATAAAAAGGGATGGAGACCGCGGCTCACTTCTTCAGCAGCCAGAAAAGAAGCCCTTTCTGGGAGTGCATCCTGTTCTCAGCTTGGTCGAGAACCACAGACTGCGGCGAGTCCATGACATCGCTTGTGATCTCTAGGCCTCGGTGGGCGGGCAAGCAGTGCATGACGATGCAGTCCGGCTTGGCACTGGAGAGCAACTCGGCGTTCACCTGGTAAGGCGAGAAGGCCTCCATCCTTCTCGCTTTCTCCTCTTCCATGCCAGCGCTCACCCAGACATCAGAGTAGATGATATCCGCGCCTCCTACGCCATTTGCGGGATCATGGCAGACGGTTATGCCCTTACCTGAACGTTCCTCCACCTTCTTGATGATATCCGGGTCTGGTCCGTATCTTGGTTTGTCGGGGCAGACAACGGCCACATCCATGCCCACAGAGGTGCACCCGATCATTGTAGAGTTGGCGGTGTTACAACCCCCGTCGCCGACATATGCGATCTTCAAACCCTCAAGCCGCCCCTTCTTCTCGCGGATGGTCAGGAGGTCTGCTAGATTCTGGCAGGGATGATACCTCTCGGTCATGCCGTTGATAACGGGAACCGTTGCCGCCGCGCCTATACACTCCATGTCCTCCTGCTTCAAAACCCTCGCCATGATGCAGTCGGAATACCTGCTGAGGACCTTAACGCCGTCCTCAAGCGCCTCGCTTCGGGTGAAACCGCCGCCCGTGACATTGTAGAAGATGGCGTGCCCACCGAGCTGGGTCATCCCCGCTTCGAAGGAGATGCGAGTCCTCAGGGATGCCAACTCGAAGAGCATGATGAGGGTCCTCCCCTCCAGAGCATCGCCATATTTCCCTTGGTTCAGCTTTATTCTCTCAGACAGGTCTAGGATCTCGATGACCTCATCCTTTGTGAGGTCGAAGTCGCTCAATATGTGTTTAATCATCTCGTCTACACATCTCGGTTTAAGATATGGAGCCAGAAATAGAAAAAGGTTAAAGAATCTAGGCTCGGAGGAGCTGAATTTGCTTAGCTTTCTCCTTCTTATTAAGGGCCCACGCGGTTACTGAGGGCAGCCCTCAGAAGGACGCCCTCAACGCCTTCTCCCTCCTCCAGAATTACACGTTGAGACGATTCCACAAACCCTATAAACAGCAAAAACTTTAGAAGATCAAGGAGTCTAAGGAAGTAAGAATGGCAGAGATTTGCCCAGTCTGCGGCTTGCCCAAAGACCTCTGCGTCTGCGAGGAGATAAGCAAGGAACAGCAGCGGATCCGGATTCGGCTGGAGACCCGGAAGTGGGGGAAGAAGTATACCATCGTCGACGGCATCGATTCTAAGGAGATGAAGCTGAGCAAGCTGGCCGCCACCCTCAAGTCAAAATGCGCCTGCGGAGGAACAGCGAAGAACGACCAGATCTTGCTCCAAGGCGACCATAGAAACACAGTGAAGGAAGTCCTCGTCAATATGGGCTTCCCCGGCGAGAACATCGAGGTCCAGTAAGGTGACGGACCTGAAGGGACTCTGGGAGACCCTCAAACAGATCAGGCACAGAAGTCCTCAAACAAAGTTCTGCCCCAGTTGCAAGGGACGCAACATCTACCCGACCTCCATCCTTGGAATACTGCCGACCATATACAAATGCAGGGACTGTGGGTACCAGGGCGCCATCGTCATAGAGGTAGACCGAGAACCCGATAGGCCACCCGAGCCGAATTAGGCGGTATCGCATCCGGTGGAAGGGTGGACAGCCGCGAAACAGGGTCGAAAGACAGTTTCAGCCACCTCTCCTCGAGGCTAGCATCGGATTTAAATAACCTTCAGACAGATTTCAACGTGATTCGAAATGGGCGCGGAGCAGTTGGAGTACTACAAGGCAAAGTACAAAGTTCTCGAAGACCTTCCGGGCGTGGGCCCGGCCACGGCCTCAAAGCTGAGGGAGATCGGCTTCAGGACGGTCGAGTCGGTCGCGACGGCCGCCGTCAGCGAACTCATCACTGCGGGCATAGGTGAGGCCACGGCGGCGAAGGCCATAACTGCAGCTAGGAAGTCTATGGCAATCACCTTCGTTCGGGGCGACGAGCTTGTGAAGCTTAGGAGCGAAATAAGCCACCTGACAATGGGGTGCTCGAGCCTCGACAACCTCCTCGGCGGGGGCGTCGAGACCCAGTCCATCACCGAGTTCTACGGAGAGTTTGGCACCGGCAAGTCCCAGATCTGCCAGCAGCTCTGCGTCACGGTTCAGCTCCCCTACGAGCAGGGCGGCTTGGAGGGAGGGGCTCTATACATCGACACCGAGAACACCTTCCGCCCTGAGCGGATCACCCAGATGGCTCCTCGGTTTGGCCTTGACCCGGATGAGGTGCTGAGGCGGATCATCTTCGCCGAGGGATACACCTCGAACCATCAGATGATGCTGCTGGAGAACGCGGACGAGGTGATCAAGGAGAACAACATCCGCCTCATCGTCATCGACAGCGTGACGGGCCACTTCAGGAGCGAATACTTGGGCCGGGAGATGCTCGCCCCCAGGCAGCAGCAGCTCAACAAGCATCTCCACAAACTCATCCGCCTGTCGAGGGCGTTCAACACGGCGGCCGTCATCACCAACCAAGTCATGGCCCAGCCTGATGTCTTCTTCGCCAGGATGGTGCAGCCCGTGGGAGGACACATCATGGGTCACACGAGCCACTCCCGAGTCTTCCTGCGGAAGGGGCGGAACAACGTGCGGATAGCCAAGTTGATAGTCAGCCCCTTTCTTCCCGAGGGCGAGGCGCCCCTGCGCATCACCGAGCGCGGCATAGAGAGTGACGAGGATGTCTAGAGCAAAGCGAGGCATGACGGCCTCCCGTACGGCCAGGAAAGGCATCATCAACTTCTTCAAAAGCGTCTTGGACAGAAAGTTCTCCGACGCGGAGAGGGCCCTGAAGGCCGTCGGGGAGAAGCGGTTCGGCAACAGCGAATTCAAGGCAGGGT
>CAZRAV010000082.1:0-4646 GCA_964598175.1 uncultured Candidatus Bathyarchaeia archaeon
ATGGGCATCTGCTACAGCGAGTCGAACATGCTGGGGAGCGGCCTGAGGGAGCGGAAGGACGGAGGCCTCACCGACTTCGGCTACGACTGCGTCAAAAGGATGAACAAGATCGGGATGCTCATCGACATAAGCCACACCGGCGACCGGACTGCCCTCGACACCATCGACTCTAGCGAGAAGCCCATCGTGATCTCCCACTGCGGCGCCCGAACCCTCACCAACTCGGCGAGGATGTTCCCGGACGAGGTGTTGCAGGCCACGGCGGAACATAGAGGCATCCTAGGGGTCGAGACAGCGGGATTCGGCCTAATGACGGAGAAACACCCAGAAGGAGACCTGGAGGGCTACATGGAGCACATCGAGTACTGCATAGACCTGATGGGCATCGACCACGTCGGCTGCGGGCCCGACACCCTGTACGGTGACCATGCGGGGCTGTACCGGGCAGGCGCCGAGCGGCGGAGACATGGAGGGTTTGGGCACTACGAGCGACCCCATCCACCCCCAACCCAGTTCGACTCGGCAAGGCTGGTTGAGGAGGTGGAATACATCAGGGGGCTGGAGAACCCGACAGAGTGCATGCAGAACGTCGTCAGGTGGATGGTGAAACACGGCTACTCAGATGGCGAGATCGCCAAGATCGTAGGTGGAAACGCCCTCAGGCTTCTGAAAAAGGCCTGGTAGGCTTCGCCCCTCTTTTTCGCGCGCTCATGATTGTGAGTGCGAACTATGATTTTATATAGTTCTTAACAGAAAATTAAGTCGCGATTGGTGATGAATAAAAATTGAACATAGAAAAATCGCTGCGACATGCTGCACATGTTTTAGTATCTAATTCAGCATGTTTAAGAAAGGGGTCAAATATACTTATAATATGTGGTTTACACAACAAAGTGTTCGCTGAGTACGTAGCACTGGAATCTTATATGATGCGATCGTATCCCTATATTTGGGTATTTGATGAGGTTTTCTTTGCAAAGTACTCAAAAAAGGTCTCAGGGGAGGTTATAGCTGTTCTTCCAAAACATGTATGTTCTCTTATAAAGAAGTCGGATATAGTTATATGGCTTAGTCAGCTTGGAAACATTGAGAGGGTTTCGACAGATATTAGAAAGAGCATTTATTCGTTTTGGGACGCTGTTTACGAGGTCGTAAAAAGTAAACCCCGTCTACTTGTGAATCTACCATCAGCCAAATATGTGGAAGAAACAGGCATAGATTATGATGAATTAATGCACGACTTCATCAATGCTTTAGAAGTTGATCACCAAAAGCTTGGGCAAGCCGGATCGGAGATAGCCTCTAGGCTTAGGGGGAAGAGCCTAATTCACGTTCATGATCCAAACGGTACCAATTTAGCATTTAGTATTGAAGGCAGGTATGTTGGAGTGGAAACGGGTACGTTGGAGGATTGTTTCCTTACTGGGGGAGAATGTGAGGTAGAGCTTCCTGCGGGAGAAGTGTACGTTGCACCAGTAGAGACCTCGGCGAACGGTACGCTTGTAGTTGACGAGCTTAGAGAGTACAAAATTAGAAGACTGGAACTTTGTTTTGAAAGGGGAAGGGTCGTGAGCTTTAAAGCTGAGAAGGGTTTTGATGTGTTCAAAAGCATCTTGGAGAAAGCTGAAGGCGATAAGGATAGGATAGCGGAACTTGGTATAGGAACAAATTATTGCATAAAGCCCATAGGCTGGACCCAATACGATGAAAAGGCCCTTGGGACGGCGCATATAGCAATTGGCGATAACACCAATCTTGGAGGGGTTAATAAGGCGTCAATACACATAGACTTCGTCTTACACAACCCAACTATTACAGCCAACAACCAAACCATAATAAAGAAATGAGAATTCAAATCGCGCAATTACTCCTATTAGAGGTGTGGCGCAGGTTTCGAGGCATCCGTCTACGCTCGCTAACGAAGGATAATAAGCTTGTTTTGGGCTTAGATTTGTACGACATTGTGCAAAATTCAGATGAAAAAGAAACTAGTTGAAAGGCTGCACGAAGCGCTCCGTTATGTTTATCCGCCGCCTCGCGAGCTCAGCGAGGAACTTCTTCGACAGCTCTTCGTCCCATCCGATCTTGACAGGGTGGACCACGCCCGTCTCCTTGAATTCGCCTCTGGCGATCATCTGGGCGACGATGCTGCATGGGAACGCCGTTGTCCTAGCCATCGCCGAGATGTCATTCTCAAAGTCGTAGAGGTCGATGAAATCGTAGATGTACGAGGCTGGAGCTCCGTCTTTTATGCCTGAGACCTCAACCCTTTGGCAGATGGCGTCCCCCTCGCCGGGCTCGTATTGGAGTGTCTTCTCGCCTAGCGCTATAAAGAAGTCCCGTGGAGAGACCTCGACACCCTTCACCTTCATAGGTTCCTCGTCCAGCAGGTGAAGGTCGATGAGCTTGCGCCATATCTCGCAGTGCCCCTCCCAGCGCACCGTCTTCGACCACGCGTCCTTAACGCCCTCCAGATTCAGATGCTCGATGACGTCGAGAAGACCGTCGGTGGTGTAGGCCTCGCATCGCCCGATGGGCTCGGAAAAGACGATCTCCTCAGGGTCGCTGAGCCGCGGGATCTCGACAATCTCCCCGTCTTTCAGCACACGGGAAACGCCCACATTGCTGAGTGCTGCATAAGGCCAGTACCATGAGATCTTGTATCGCAGCGGGTTGTTGTAGCCAGGAGTTCCCCTCTGGGGGAAGCCGCCACACCACACGTGGAACCGCTCAGGCTTGTCGAGCTTCCGGGCCCCGACGCCGCAGAGCACCCTGTCGATGCCGATGTCGAGGCCGATATGAGGCACCACTGTTACCCCGGCACTCTTCGCCTCTGCGTCTAGGTTGAAGATAGTACCGAACGACGCTGCCACGTCGGCGTAACCTATTCCCGCCTCGATGGCGGCGGCAACGGCCGAATCACAGAAGGGTCGGGGTAGACCACTTGCCACGACGTCGAACCCCTCCCGCATGAGCTTCACGGTTTCATGTCGGTCAGTTACATCCAACCGTCTAACTTCGATCTTCTCGCCGCCGACCCGTTCAGAGTAGCGCTTTGCCTCCTCGAGTTTAATATCTGCAGCCACGATCTCAGAAATGTGGGGCTGAGCGTCCAGATCCTTGAGCAGCCCGTAGCCCATCTTGCCGACGCCTATGACGAGAACCTTCATCCTGACATTTCACCGGAAAAAGACGTATCCCCATGACTATTTAAAGCAGGTCCATCCGTCAATTGAAAGAAAAGTAACGAAACGAAACAACACGTTTTCGTTCGTTGAAACACCTTTACCTTTAGAAGTTGTTCTGCAGCCAAATAGAGAACTCTTTGGTCTGATCCTGCTTAATTTTCGCTTGAAGTATTGTGGTTAAGTCTAAAATATATAGCACGGAGCCTTTGCTATCGCTAGCGATAGATATAAATATCTCTAGCGATATGATTTATCGCAAGCGATATAGGTGATGAGAACCGTGGCGAAGGCGATAAGCAAAATTCCTAGAGGGTTCACGAGGTTCTATGTGCTTCACCTCCTCAAGGAGAGGCCCATGACGGGGAAGGAGATCATCAAGGAGGCGGAGAAGCGGAGCGAGGGTGCTTGGAGGCCCTCCCCAGGACTCATCTACCCACTGCTGGGACGGCTCGTCAGGGGAGGGCTCATCAAAGAGGGGGATGGCGGCAGGTTCTCCGTCACGCCCGACGGGGAGGCAACCCTGCAGCAGTACAACGTGATTCATGGACAGCTCGAGAAGCAGTTCAATCTTGTCAGACGGCTTGGCCTCTCGATGTTGAAGGCAGGCAGATTCCTGGCTGAGGAGTCCCTCGACAGGATCATGGCCGTGACCTCTACGGTACAAGAGGTGGTGGCGAAGAGCTCCAAGGACCTCCAGAAGAGCTTCTACACAAAGTATAGGGCATTCCTCGAGAGCGAGCTGAGAAGACTGGAAGAGGAACAATCGGAAGGACCTGAAAAGGCGCAAAGGCCCTACGTGGATGAATCCTTACCCCTTTCTTAGCCGATTTTTTTAATGATTCAACATCACACAAATGGCCGGAGTCCGCCTGGAGCTTGTTTCAGCCGCATATCAAATCAACCAAGTGGCAAAGGCCGCTCTTTAACTCGATATTCAAGCCGCGTTTGTAGGAAACATAATGTTTTTATTCCCACATGACCCTACGATGGTGGCGGAAACGCCTTCCGCTCTTAGATGGCGGCTTCGATCAGACAGAGGCGCCTGCCTCCGGATGAAGGATCGATCTCCAGTAGCGGAAACAGAGATGACGACCTGAGCAGAGGCGTCGCAGCCTTCAGGTCGGAGATGGGTCGAGCAGATTCTCCTCCGACAACTCCGAACAGCTTTGCACAAACAAATTCCGATTGATCCCGTCGGACCCCACTGCTATCGAGGTGGGATTAAGCCATGCTAGTCGGACGACCCCGGACCATGGCGGGGAAGTGGCAGACAGCTCAGTAACACGTAGCTAACCTACCCTTGGGACGGGAACAACCCCGGGAAACTGGGGCTAATCCCCGATAGGCGTGGATACCTGGAATGGTTCCACGCCCAAAGGTCTGCGCGTCCATGTCGCGCGCATACGCCCAAGGATGGGGCTGCGGCCGATCAGGCTGTTGGTGAGGTAAAGGCTCACC
>CAZRAV010000083.1:0-4644 GCA_964598175.1 uncultured Candidatus Bathyarchaeia archaeon
ACTCCAGACCGCTCAGGCGCTGTGGTTTTCCAGTAAATTTAAAAGATATAAGTCGTCTCTGTGCTTTAATCAGTTGCGCGTGTTGAGGTTGAAAAACCTGTATGATCATCCCTGTTAGATGCTTCTCCTGCGGCAAGGTCATCGGCGACAGATGGGAGCCCTTCGCCCGACGCGTCGCCAGAGGCGAGCTGCCGAAGGAGGTGCTCGACGACCTGGACGTGACCAAGTACTGCTGCAGGAGGATGCTCCTGTCGCATGTGGAGCTCATCGACGAGATACTCAAGTTCTACGAGGATAAGGGGAACATGGAGCTCAGGAGGGGAACTTGACTGGACGCTCAGGGGTCTGAGGACCTGCTCCTGCCGCAGGAAGTTCTGCTCTCAGCTGGAGTCCACATCGGGACCCGGGTCAAGACGAAGGACATGGAGCCCTACATATACAAGGTCCGGCCCGATGGGCTCTTCGTCCTCGACGTGGAGAAGATGAATGAGAGGATCAAGGTCACGGCAAAGTTCCTCGCCCGCCTCGACCTGTCAAGGGTGGTGGTGGCCTCCTCGAAGCGCTACGGCAGGACACCGGTCACCAAATTCTGTGAACTCATGGGCGCAGTCCCCATGGTCGGGAGGTTCACGTCGGGGACCTTCACCAACCCTGTTTTCTCGGGTCACTTTGAGCCCGTGGCGGTGGTGGTCACCGATGCCCTCGCCGACGAACAGATCGTGAGTGAGGCTGCGGCTGTGGGCGTACCCGTGGTCGCATTCTGCAGCACCGACAACTCCCTGTCGAACGTCGACTTCATCATACCCGTGAACAACAAGGGGCGTAGGTCCCTCGCCATAGCCTACTGGCTCCTCTGCCGGGAGATAAAAAGAGAGCGGAACGAGCTGCCGCCAGACGGCGACCTCCCCATATCCATAGACGAGTTTGAAACAACCCTCTAGGTGCCACAGCATGAGCGTCAGGCGACCCTGTGTGGCAGGAGCCTTCTATCCAGCCAATGCAGACAGCCTGAGGCAGACCATCGAGGACTGCTTCACTCACAAGCTCGGACCGGGCAGAATACCGGAGCTGGGCGTGGCGGAGAGGCGCATCGTCTCCGTCATATGCCCCCACGCTGGATACATGTACTCCGGCCCCGTGGCCGCTCACAGCTACTACCACCTCGCCGTGGAAACCAGGCCAAAGTCATTTGTCATCATCGGGCCGAACCACTCGGGGCTGGGCAGCCCTGTCTCGATGATGGGCAGAGGCGCCTGGGAGACCCCACTGGGCAAGGTCGAAATCGACGAGAAGCTGGCCGACGCCATCTTCAAAGCCTCTGATCTAATCGACATCGACGAGTTAGCCCACCTCCGAGAGCACTCCATTGAAGTCCAGCTCCCCTTCCTACAGTATATCTACGGCTCTGATCTGAAATTCGTGCCCATCTGCATGGGATTCCAAGACCTCGAGTCGAGCAGGGAGGTGGGGAGGGCCATCGCGAAGGTCGTTAGGAGGGGGGACACCGTCGTCGTCGCCTCCACGGATCTCACACACCAGGAGCCCCAAACCTCCGCTCAAAGGAAGGACCAGACGGTCATAGATAGCGTCCTCTCCCTGGATGAGGAGGCCCTCCAGGAGAGGGTCCGCTCGAACAGAATAAGCATGTGCGGCTACGGCCCCGTCTCCGCCGTCATCGTCGCATCGAAGTCGCTCGGCGCCGCGAGGGCTGAGCTGCTGGCCTACCACACGAGCGGCGACGTGACAGGCGACTACTCCATGGTTGTCGGATACGCAGCCGCCAAGATCACTCGGTAGGTTTTGGTATGGCTGTGGAAGCCTCGGCTCCGGGGAAGGTGATCCTCTTCGGGGAGCACAGCGTCGTCTACAGAGGGCCCGCTGTCGTACTAGCCATCGACAAGAGGGCGCGAGTTGTCGCCGAGGAGAGGAGCGACGACAAGATATACATCGACGCCTTGAACATAGGATTCTCAGGATACTTCGTGGGTGACAAATACCACCCCGAGCAGGGGGAGAGATGGAGGGGGAGGAGGCTCGCCGCATTCAAATTGGCGGCCCGTAGGACCATGGAGCACCTCGGCGTCGAGTCGGGCCTGAACCTCATCATCCGCTCCGAGATTCCCATCGCCGTGGGCCTCGGCTCATCAGCCGCCATCTCAGTGGCGACCGTCGCCGCCGTCGGAGCCCTTTTGGGTGTGGGCCTCCCAAAAGAGGAGATCTGCTCCCTGGCTTACGAGGGCGAGAGGATGGTTCATGGGACGCCGAGCGGTGTCGACAACAACATCTCAACTTACGGAGGGATCCTCAGGTACGAGAAGGGCGTCGGCTTCGAGAGGTTCGAGATGGAAGGAAGCCTCCCCTTCGTCATCGGCAACACACGGCGTAAGCGCTCGACCCGCCGGATGGTCAACAAGGTCCGCAGCCTAAGGGATCGAAACCCCGAGATCCTCGATAGCATAATCGACTCCTTGGGAGTTCTATCCCGTAAAGGGCTCTCCGCCCTCCTGGAAGCCAACCTACCCCGGCTGGGGAACCTGATGAACATCAACCACGGCCTCCTCGCCGCCCTCGGCGTGTCAAGCCCAGAGCTGGACATGATGGTCCATGCCTCCCGGAGAGCTGGGGCGTTAGGTGCGAAGCTGACAGGAGCAGGTGGCGGTGGATGCATGATAGCATTGGCCGAGCAGCCCGTTCTCAGGAGAGTTGAGAACGCGATCCGACGTGAGCGGGGAGATCCCATAAGGGTACGCCTCTCCTACGAGGGAGTGAAGACGAGGGAGACGAGCTGATTTGATGATCTTGAAACTCGGGGGATCCATCATCACCATCAAGGAAGAGCCCATGACCGCAGACCTGGTCAGCATAAAGCGGCTCGCAGAGGAGATCGCCGCCGCCAGGCTCCGGAGGCTCGTTGTTGTCCACGGAGGTGGCTCCTTCGGTCACCCCATTGCTAAGCGATACGGCATCGATGAGGGGTTCATCTCCGACCATCAGGTCCTAGGCTTCTCGAAGACCCATCAGGCCATGGTATCTCTGAACAGCCTTATCGTCGATGCCCTTCTTGATGTGTCTGTCCCTGCTGTCTCGGTGTCGCCCTCCTCATTTATCGTCACTGATGGGGGGCGTATCGGCGATGTGGACTTCGACGTCGTCCATCATCTCGTCGACTGGGGCATCGTCCCCGTCCTATTCGGCGATGCCGTCCTCGACGGAAAGAGGGGGTTCAGCATACTCTCTGGGGATCAGCTAGCCGTCCGACTCGCGATGGAGCTGAACGCGACCCGCCTGGTGTTCGGTGTCGACGTCGACGGCGTATTCACCTCGAACCCGAAGCTAGCCCCCAAGGCGAGGCTCATCGATCGCTTGCCTCTTGAGAAGCTTAGGGGAATGGTGGAGATCGGCAGGGCGTTGACGACCGACGTCACCGGCGGCATGCTTGGAAAGGTGTCGGAAGCTGCCGAGGCTGTAGAGGCCGGAGTCGAGGTGCTCATCGTCAACGCCTCGAAGCCAGGCATCATCCTTAAAGCCCTAAGAGGGGAACCTGTTAGGGGCACCGTTCTCACGGGGTGAACATGTTGAGCGCCATCGAGAAGCGGAAGGAGCGGCACATCCGGCTCAGTTTAGAGGAGAATGTTCAGGCCGACATCGGCACGGGCTTCGAGGACATCAGGCTGATACACAGGGCCCTCCCTGAGATCGACCTCGAGGACGTCTCTACAGGCGTCGAACTCTTCGGGAGGCACCTCTCGGCTCCCCTAATCATATCGGCTATCACCGGCGGCACCGAGGGCGCCAAGGAGATCAATGCGACCCTCGCGACGGCGGCTGAGGAGCTCAGCGTCGGCATCGGAGTCGGTAGCCAGCGGGTTGCGCTAGAAAATCCCTCGACGGAGCACACCTTCAGCGTCGTCAGGGAGAATGCACCCTCGACCCTCGTCATGGGGAACCTCGGCTGTCCCCAACTCTCCCTCGGCTGGGGCGTCCCAGAGGCCCGGCACTGCGTCGACATGATCGGGGCTGACGCCCTGGCCATCCACATGAACCCCCTGCAAGAGGCCATCCAGGTGGAAGGGGAGACCCGCTACCAAGGCATCCTGAACAAGGTGCGTGAGGTCGTTGAAGGCATTGATGTGCCCGTGGTGATGAAGGAGACGGGCTGCGGCGTGGCCTTCGAGACAGCCGTCAAGCTCGAGGACGCAGGCGTCGAGGGCCTGGATGTAAGCGGCGTCGGCGGAACCAGCTGGGCGGCGGTGGAGTACCACATCGCTAGAGAGGTCGACGAGCGCGACCAGGAGTTTCTGGGAAGGGCCCTCTGGAACTGGGGAATACCCACAGCCGTCAGCGTCGTGGAGACGAGCCGGTCCACGGAGTTGAAGATCATCGCATCAGGTGGCATACGAACAGGTGTGGAGATGGCGAAGGCAATCGCACTTGGTGCAGACGCTGTCGGCATGGCCAGGCCCTTCCTTGAAAAAGCGGTGGAGGGATCTGACGCTCTCATGGAGCACATCAAGCGCATCCTACTAGAGTTCAGGACGGTGATGTTCCTAGTCGGAGCGAGGGACATCGAGGAGCTGAAGCGGGTGCGTGTCATCATCCTCGGCAGGACGGCCGAATGGCTACGGATGAGAGGGTTCGACCCAG
>CAZRAV010000084.1:0-4608 GCA_964598175.1 uncultured Candidatus Bathyarchaeia archaeon
AGTTGGGAGTCAACCTCACGCCCATCATCCTCAAGCAGGTGGTAGACCTCGCCGCCCTCGGGGGCCGGTCCTTAGCAGTTGACGCCTTCAACGTTCTCCACCAGTTCCTAGCGCTGATCCGTACGGGGGACGGGACGCCGCTGATGGATGAGGAGGGGCGCGTGACCTCCCACCTCGTCGGTCTCGCCTACAGGACGACGCGCCTCGTCGCGGACTACCGGATAAGGCCAGTCTTCGTCTTAGACGGCAGTCCACCACCCATGAAACGCGCCGAGGTGGAGAGAAGAAAGGCGTCGAGGAGGAAGGCGGAAGAGGAGTACGCTGCCGCCGTAGAGGCAGCAGACTATGCGACCGCCTTCTCGAAGGCTGTCATGACGGGGAGGCTTACAGCTGACCTTGTCGCCGACTCGAAGCGGCTTCTCGATCTCCTCGGCATCCCATGGGTCCAGGCGCCTGGCGAAGGGGAGGCCCAGGCCGCATACATGGTGAGGAGAGGCGATGTCTGGGGGGTTAACAGCCGCGACTACGACTCCCTCCTCTTCGGGGCGCCGAGGCTGGTGAGGTATGTGACCATCCACGGCGAGGAGTATCTTCCCAGCAAGGGGAGGGCGCGCAGGCTTGAGCCCGAGGTCATCGACCTTGACGACTTCCTGAGGCATCATGGCATCACCCGGGAGGAGCTAGTGGACCTTGCTATCATGGTGGGCACCGACTTCAACGACGGGATCAGGGGCATAGGGCCAAAGACCGCTCTCAGGCTCGTGAAGAGCCACAGCAGGCTCGAGAATATGCCCGAGGAGGTGGCCGACAAGCTCCCCCTCAACTACGATGAGATCCGCCGCCTATACTTGGATCCAGAGGTGACGGACGAATACAGCCTTGAGTGGGGTGCGCTGCACGAGGATGAGCTCTATGAGTTTCTCTGTGACGAGCGGTCCTTCTCCAAGCAAAGGGTCGGGGTGATCGTGGACAGGATGAGGCGGTTCCACAGGCAGAGGAGCCTCAGCGAGTGGCTCACGGGGGCGTCCTAGGATGTCGCCGACTCTCTTCGCCGACCTTGCTAACTTGTGCGAGGCCTTGGAGGCGACGACGAAGCGGAAGGAGAAGACCCGGCTGTTGGCGGGGTTCCTTAGACGCCTAGAGCCGGGGGAGGTTGCCCCTGCCGTGCTCCTCATTGTCGGCTCCATCTTTCCCGAGTTCGATCCCCGGACCCTTGAGGTGGGGTGGAGGACGGTTAAAAGGGTGCTTGAGGGAGGGAGGCAGACCACCCTTGTAGAGGAGCCTCTCACCATCCAGAGGGTCCACCGCACCTTGGAGGAGATCGCAGACGCCTCTGGCCCCGGCTCCAAGCGCATCAAGGAGGGGCTCCTAGAGGGATTGATCAGCCGCGCCGACCCGAGAGAGGTGGAGGTGCTCGTCCGCATCGTGTTCGGCGAGATGCGCATCGGCGTCAACGAGGGGATGATGTTGGAAGGGATCGCCGAGGCGGCTGGCGTAGAACCCAAGCATGTCCGCCGCGCCCTCATGCTGACCGGAGACCTCGGAGAGATAGCAGGCATCGCACTGACGGGGGGCGAGGAGGGCCTCGGACGAGTTGGCGTGAGGATGTTCGTGCCGCTGAAGCCGATGCTCGCCGTCATGGCCTACGACATCGCCGAGGTCATCGAAGAACACGGCGGGAGGACGGCCTTCGAGTACAAGTTCGACGGCGCCCGCATCCAGATCCATCGCCGAGGCGACGATGTCAGGGTCTACAGCAGACGGCTGACCGATGTCACCGATAGCCTCCCCGACATCGTGGACCTGGTCGGGCTTAGTATCGCCTCTGAAGATGTGATCCTCGAAGGGGAGGCCGTCGCCATCGGTGAAGGCGGCAAGCCCCTGCCTTTCCAGGACCTGATGAGGAGGTTCACCCGTGTCCACGATGTGGCGGAGATGGCTGATAAGATCCCGCTGAAACTGCACTTCTTTGATGTGCTCTACCTCGAAGGGCGGCTCCTAATCGACGAGACATACGAGGAGCGGTGGAGGATGCTTGATGAGGTCTGCCCAAGTGGCCTCCTCGCCCAGAGGCTGATCACCGACAACGCGGCGGAGGCTGGTGACTTCCTCAAGCGGGCGATGGAAGAGGGCCATGAAGGGCTGATGGCGAAACGGCTAGACAGCAGGTATACGCCGGGCGTCAGGGGGAAGGGTTGGTTCAAGATCAAGCCGGTGGAGACCCTGGACCTCGTCATAGTGGCCGCGGACTGGGGATACGGCCGGAGGACGGGCTGGCTCAGCAACTACCATCTCGCCGCCAGAGACGACGGCGGTTTCAGGGTCATCGGGAAGACCTTCAAAGGGTTGACCGACGAGGAGTTCGGCTGGATGACCCGCCGGCTGCAGGGGCTGAAGGTAAAGGAGACCCCGCAGACCGTCCACGTCCGCCCTGAGGTCGTCGTGGAGGTCGCCTTCAACGAGATCCAGCGGAGCCCCCACTACAGGTCGGGGTTCGCCCTCAGGTTCGCGCGGGTCACCCGAATCCGGCAGGATAAGGGGCCAGAGGAGGCTGACTCCTTGGACAGGATAAGAGAGCTATACGAAAAGCAGTTCAGATACAAGGCTCGTACGCCCAGGAAGACACAATCGTGAAGTTATGGAAGGATTCAGATCGCGTGATCTCATCAAGTAGCATCAAATTACATCACTCCACAATCTCTTCGTGTCCTATGTCGATAGCTTCCTTTTGATTCCGATGAACAGCATCAGCCTAGGAAATTCATAGAGCAAGGCACTGCCCAACCAGTTAAAAATCTGTGAGAGCGGATAGGGAGCTAATATCATGAAGGATCTTTCCACGTAAAGGTAAGCGTATCTTTCTAGGATATTGAAAACTCGTATCAATGGGACGCCAAATGTAATACCTGCTAATGTGAGGCTCTGAGCTCCTATTTCAAATTTTTTTGGATTTTGACTACCTAAGATTCCGCTTATGAAGATATCAGCTAAGAATGCCCTTACAAGGACTACAATAACAAAGATGCCGGCGCCCCCAAGATTGAATCCACGTTTGAAGAAAGCCCATACGTAAACATCTAGAAAATGGAGGGTTACAATCGACAGAAAAAGGACGACAAGGAATCTAATGATAGAGTCAATTATCTCCCTCGGAGAGCTCCTTCCAACATACATCTCGCTCTCCCGTCCTTCATCCCAAGTTTCTCTCCTTTTCAGAGAGGTCGTATCCTGACGCGCTAACAACCTTTTTCCAATTGCACAGAAGAGCATCAACCTAGGAAGCTCGAACAATAAGGCACCATAAATGGACAGCCATAATAATGAATGTGGATATGCAGGAAGCTTCGATTGATCGAAGAAAATGTAGAAACGAGGCGGAACTCTCAGTAAAAATAGAAGAGTGAACAGTGGAGGCCCAAATATGAGAGCGGCAACACCTAGATTCTTAGATCTGAGCTCGAAGCCGTCGAAGCTTTGAACCCCCATCACTATGCTTATCAGGCCCTCCGACAACACCGCCCTAATGAGTATAACCAAAAGGAAGGTGACTACTCCCTCAAGACCAGCACCGCGTTCTACGTATGACCCCCATATCATGAAATCAAGCATAAAATATGATAATGTCGACAGCAAGAATACAGCAATTATCCGAATGGACATGCCCAGGATTTGTTTTAGCAAGCTCTTTTTTCGGATCAGCTCAATCCCTCCGCTCCATCAACCTCAATGGACTCTAGAAGATAAAGCCCATCGTCACTTCTCTGTTGTGGAATCTTGAGCATCAATCTATTATGAAATCCATGTCGACTCTACTTCATTGATTACCCAACTACCATTGTTCTTGGCCAGTGCATATCGATAACCCTCAGCACCCATATTGCCATAGTAGATAGAGGCCTCTACTTCAGCCCAATCCTCGGAAATCATTGTGGTGTCTATTGTGATGAAGGCGCCACCTTCACGGACTGTTCCTCCCGTACTCATGGGGCCGATGACCTCCTCTCTTCGTGCGAAGGAGACCTTCTTAGCTGGAAGATCCTCGAGGGCTTGAAGGAGACCCAGGAGTAGAGGCTCACCTTCGGATGGTTGCATTGGTGGAATAGAACCTGAAGAATTGTCGCCGCGATGATTGGATCTTATGTATATGGGAGCGATGAAGATTGCAACCCTTCGTCCACGCGTGAAGCTACTTCGATTGTATATGTCATGAATTATGGCTCGATAAATTTCGATCCTTGCAACATCTTCCATTCCAAGCGGGCATCCCAATCTCACATATTTCGGGAAAAGAGAGTTGGAAGCTGGAACTATTTTTAGGTCGAAAGAGTAGAGGTACATCCCTTTTCTGCCTGTGTAGAAACTCGCACCATCTTTATGTCGGATATAGAATATCGTGTCTGCTCCAGCTGTCTTTGCTTCTCCCATGAATTGTTCAAGCTTGTCTATCGAAACGGGTGGTACATTCTGGGGGCCGATGGGGGATTCCAGTTTTTCCAATCTAAACCCCGCATCCACGATTTCTTCCTCTGTCTCTCTCACTATCTTTCCAACCCACCAACTCCGATGACCCATTCTTATCCCAAGGAAGACGAGTGCCAAAATTATCGC
>CAZRAV010000085.1:0-4574 GCA_964598175.1 uncultured Candidatus Bathyarchaeia archaeon
GGAGCCGCCGGCGGCCTCATCTTCGAGGCGGCGATGACATCGTCGATCTTCAGCAACATTGTAGACGCCTCTGTCGCAGACTTGATGGCCTGAGTCTTCACCTGCATGGGCTCGTAGACGTCGAGCTCCGTCATGTCCGATATCTCGCTCTCAAGGGAGTTCAGCCCGACCCACATCTCGCCCTTCTCGTGTCTCGACTGCATCTCGGAGATGGCGTCGATGGGGTCCATGCCCGCGTTCTCGGCTAGAGTCATCGGGATAACTTCGAGCGCCTCGGCGAAAGCTGAGACTGCGAGCCTTTCCCGGCCGCTTTGCCCTTCGGCATACCTCCTGAGCCTACGTGAGACCTCGATCTCGGGTGCGCCACCACCGGCGACGATCTTGGGTTCCTGAACTACGTCCATGACGACGCTGAGGGCATCGTGCAGCGATCTGTCGGCCTCATCGACTACCCGTTCGGTACCGCCCCTGATGAGGATGGAGACGGCCTTCGGGTTTTTACATCCCTCGACGAAGGTCATCTTGTCATCGCCGATCTTCCTCTCCTCGACGGTGGCGGCGTAGCCAGCGTCTGCCTCGGCAAGATCGTCGACACTGGTCACGACCTTAGCGCCCGTCGCCTTGGCGAGGGCTTCCATATCGCTCTTCTTGAGCCTGCGGGCGGCCAGTATACCCTCCCGGGCCATGAAGTGCTGGATTATGTCGTCGATGCCTTTCTGGCAAAAGAGGACGTTTATCCCAGCGTCCTTGACCTTCTGGACCATGCCCCTGAGCATCTGCTCCTCCTGGTCGAGGTAAGCCTGCATTTCCTCCGGGCTCTCGATGTGGATTTTGGAGTCGAACTCGGTTTTCTCGATCTCCATAGCGGCGTTGAGGAGGCCGATCTTCGCATCCCTGACGAGCTTCGGCATATCAGCGTGCACTACCTCTTTGTCGATGACCAGCCCACGGATCAGGGTTGTGTCGGTCAAGGAGCCGCCCGGCTTCTTCTCGACCTTTACCATGTCGAGGTCGACTTCGTATTCACCCTCGGCCTCCTCCGCAATCTGCAATATGGCGTCGACCGCGAGGTTGGCTATGTAGTCGCTGTAGCCAGCGACAAGCTTGCTCGCCATCGAGGTCATCGCCACCTTCTTCAGCGTCTCCTTATCCTCAGCGTCGACGCTGAGAGCGATCTCGTCAAGGAACTTGAGGGCGTGCTCCTTGGCATCCCTGTATCCATCGATGATGACCGTCGGGTGTATCTTCTTATCCATCAGCTCTACCGCCTTGCCAAGGAGCTCACCTGTGAGGATCACGACGCTGCTGGTGCCGTCGCCTACCTCGTCGTCCTGGGTCTTTGCAACCTCGACCATCATCTTCGCAGCAGGATGCTGGACGTCCATCTCCTTCAACATCGTAGCGCCATCATTGGTGATTGTGACGTCGCCGAAGCTGCCCACCAGCATCTTGTCCATCCCCTTCGGCCCGAGCGAGGACTTAAGCGCATCAGCGACGATGCGGGCAGCCATAATGTTTGCGTTCCTAGCGTCTCTGCCGCGACTACGCTCAGTCCCTTCCTTCAGAATGATAATGGGTTGACCCGTGTAACTAGGCGCACTCATACCACATTCTCACCTCAGAAGTATACTTACTCCTCCTCCATTTCGGGCATTTCGCCTGGTCCACCTGGACCGCCAACGCCTGGGCCTGCCTCTGGTGCGGAAGCAGCTACGACATCATCGATCCGCAGGATCATCGACGCGACTTCGACGGCGGACTTAATTGCTTGGAGCTTCACCACCATGGGCTCTATGACACCCTGATCCAGCATGTCGATGACTCCTTCCTCGAAGACGTTGACGCCCATGGCGAAGCCGTCCTCCTTCTCGTGGGCCGACTTGAGCGCCGCCATCGTGTCGAGCACGTCCAGACCCGCGTTCTCGGCCAGGGTCCTGGGCACTACCTCCAGGGCTTCACTGAAAGCCTCGATGGCCAACTGCTCCCGGCCACCGACCTGCCTCGCGTAAGATCTAGCGGTCTTGGAGAGCTCCGTCTCTATGGCACCTCCGCCAGGCACCATTTTCGGGAGCTCTGCGACGTCTGAGACGACGTGGAGGGCGTCGTTCAGAGTCCGCTCCGCCTCGTCGATCATCCGCTCTAGACCGGCACGTATGAAGATGGCTACAGCCTTGGGATCCTTGCATCCCTCGACGAAGATCATCTTATCGTCTCCCACCTTCCTCTCCTCGACCACCTTGCATGCACCGAGGTCTGACCCCTTCAGGTCGGAGAGGTTTGAGACGACCTTGGCGCCGGTGGCCTTGGCCAGCTTCTCCATGTCGGACTTCTTCACACGCCTCGCGACAAGGATGCCCACCTTAGCGAGGAAGTACTGGGCCACATCGTCGATGCCCTTCTGGGCGAAGAGTACATTGGCGCCGCTGTCCTTGACCCGGTCAACCATCCTCTTCAGCATCTCAGACTCCTGGTCGAGAAATGCCTTTATGGCGTCGGGACTCCTGATGCGGATCTCGGCGTCGAACTCGGTCTTCTCCACCTCTAAGGCCGCCTCGATGAGGGCGATCTTAGCACCCTCGATCTTCTTCGGCATCCCAACGTGAACAACTTCCTTGTCGATGATGATGCCCCGAACAAGCTCAGTCTCGTAAAGGCTCCTGCCCTCCTTCTTAACGATCTGGACGTTGTCCACGTCCGCGAGGATCTCGCCATCCCTCTCCTCAATGATCTGCTTTATTGCATCTATGACCAGGCTGGCAAGATGCTCCCTCGTCTGGGCTGCCATCTTGCTCCGCATCGACGTGGTAGCCAAGTTCATCAGCGTCTCCCTGTCGTCCATGTCGACGTCGATGGCCAGCTTCTCCAGGGTTTTGAGGGCCGTCTCGGACGCCTTCTGGTAGCCCGAGATGATGATGGACGGGTGGATGTTCTGGTCGAGCAGGTCCCCGGCCTTCTTCAGCAGCTCCCCCGCAAACAGGACCGCCGTTGTAGTTCCATCACCGACCTCGTCGTCCTGGGTCTTAGCGACCTCGATCATCATCTTCGCAGCAGGATGCTGGACATCGATCTCATCGAGGACGGTAGCTCCATCGTTTGTGATTGTGATGTCACCCAGACTGTCGATGAGCATCTTGTCCATGCCTCTCGGCCCCAAGGTCGACTTGAGAACCTCGCCAATGATCTGCGCGGCCATCATGTTCGACCTGCGAGCATCGCGACCACGACTCCTGGTGGTGTCCTCCTTCAATATCAGAATAGGCTGACCCGTCATGTACGCCAAATCGTTTGCCTCCAAACACTACGCGAAAACAGAACTAGGGTAAGAATATAAGGATTTCACTAAACCCGGCCTGATGGATAGGGCGCTCAAAGGATTCTCGCGCCCGAAGATTATCATTGCAATTTCTGCGACCCCAACAGCACTGTCGCACGCACATGAGCAAAACATTTGCATCATAGTTTGAAGATACTATGGAGGTGAGGAGGGACAACATGGCAAGTATCGATCTCGTTCTTTCGCCGAACCTAAGGACCTCCAGCATGAAGACTTCACATCTCCTGAAAGATAGGGGCGGTGGATATGAGGCGTTCTTACTAAACTTTCCGATGGAGATGGAGGACATCGTCATGGAACTCGCCTCCGAAAACATATCGTACGATGAGCTCATCGATGAGGTCAGGAGAAGTAATCTGATTCCTGAACCCAAAGGTTCATGGGAGTACATCGTAAAGCCCATACTAGAAGCCTTACCACAACTCGCACAGAGATTCCACAACCTTACAATCTACTGTTATGGAAGCCAAGAACACGAGTTTGCCTCAATGAAGGTTGCTGTTAGGTTAGCCCGCCTAACTCTTAGGACAGTGATAATAGGAGAGGTGGAGTTTGAAATGTGGAGGGATATACTTCGGACCTCCCTAGAGGTAGATAAGAACGCCACAAAAAAGGAAGCGACTACGATCCTCGAAAAGACTGGAGAAAAATCGATATGCATCTCAGATCTAGGAGGAAGACGCTTCAAACGAACCTTAAATAAAGCAGGGCTAGATGTCAAAATCCACTATGTAGAGGAATTCTACCATTTCACGCCTCTTACTATTCTGAAGAGGAAGATGGCAAGAGGACCCGTCAAAGACGAAGAACTGGAAGAGTTGGTTCGGCTCCACGTGGAGTATGTTAGAAGCTACATATACAGATTCCGGAATCGGGATAGAGCACATTACGAATGGGTATATGACAAGATTCCATGGTTAAGGCAGAGAATCAACAAGGAAGAAATCAAGTTCTTAGACGGCTTAATTAATAATTCCTGACCCCGCGCGCGAAGGTTGTGATGTGCATGATCTGCGCCGACAATCTTTGCGCCTCACAATATTTAACTATGATAGCCTGTCATAAACCAAATCGGTGAGTTTTGTATTGAGGAAAATCCCTAAGGAAAAGTTGACCGCCATCGATTTTGTCGATGTAAACGAGAAATGGCTTTCAGACTTCCACAAAGAGATATGGAACTACGCTGAACCGGCCTTCCGAGAGTACAGGTCAGCAAAAGCCTACGTCGAGCTCTTGAGAA
>CAZRAV010000086.1:0-4529 GCA_964598175.1 uncultured Candidatus Bathyarchaeia archaeon
ATGCCTTTCGTCATCTCTGAGCAAAAATATCAGATGTATGAAAAACACATAGGAAAAAACGCTACTTTATATTTAATCGGGAAAATTGGTCCAGAACTGATCCACCCACCAGATAAATTACGTACAAATATTTTGGTCAGTAAAGCAAAGGATCCTTACTATAGGGAAATAGTTTACATTTATATATTTCTGGAAGAAGATATAGAGAACAGGTTAAATAAGCCTCCTGAAGCCTCGTTCACGTTTTCACCCGCCAGTCCAAAGGCAAGGAAGGAAGTTCAGTTTACAGATACGTCCACAGATCAAGACGGTCAAATAGATTCATGGTATTGGGAGTTTGGAGACGGTGCAACTTCTAATGAAAAGAACCCCATACACAAATACAAGTCCAAGGGGACATACAACGTAACTCTCACGGTAACGGATAACCAGGGAGCTGAAGCCACATCAACAAGAACGATAACTGTGAAGCCAGCACCGATAATTCCAGGTCTACCCTTAGGGTTGGAAGGATCAATAACATTGGTAATAATCGGAACCGTTGCTCTTGTTGCAGTAATTGTCATAATAGTTCGCGTGCGCAAAGCATAAACAAAGGATATGTTTCCTATTCCTGAAGGAATATTATGTTCAAAAAGGTTCGTTTTAACCTTATGAGAAGTCACAGAATGGTTTTAAAGGCGGGCTTAGGTATATCAACTTCCGAAAATGGAAAACATATTACTAGGTGAAGTGTTTTGAGAAACGTCCTCGTAGCCGAGCTCAAGCAGGTGGCCCTTGAGGAGCAGCCTCTGGAGATCTGCGAGCGCAAGGGGCTCGGCCACCCGGACTCCATCTGCGACGCCGTCATGAACCAGGTCTCCATCGAGCTGTCTGCAGAGTACCTCAGGCGCTTCGACACCATACTACACCACAATCTGGACAAGGGTCTGCTCGCTGCAGGCGAGACCCAGGTCAAGTTCGGTGGAGGCGAGGTCATCAGCCCCATTCTCATCGTCTATGGCGACAGGGCAACCTTCGATGTGGGCGAGGAGAGGGTTCCCGTCAACGAGATCGCCATACGCAGCACAAAAGAGTGGCTGAAACGCAACATGCGTTTCATCGACCCTGACATCCACGTCAGGTATCAGATTGAGATCAAGCCTGGCGCAGCCTCTCTGCAGGACATCTTCGAGCGGCGGGGCAAGTTCCTGGGCGCCAACGACACGTCAGCGGCCGTAGGCTTCGCGCCCATGACCCAGACAGAGAAGCTGATACTGAATCTGGAGAGACACCTGAACTCCCCAGCGTTAAAAAAGGAGTTCCCCGAGTCAGGGGAGGATATCAAGATCATGGGACTGAGGAAGGATAGGAAGCTGGACCTCACCGTCGCCATGGCCTTTGTCGACCGCTTCATCTCGGGCGAGGAGGAATACTTCAGGAAAAAGGCAGAGATAGTGGGAGCCATCAACGAGTTCATCAACGTCAACTACGAATTCGATGAAGTGAACGTAGGCCTCAACATCCTCGACGCCCCTGATAGGGGCATTGGCGGCCTATATCTCACGGTCCTCGGGACTTCGGCCGAGGGGGGCGACTCAGGCCAGGTGGGGAGAGGGAATAACGTCATCGGCGTCATCCCGCTGAATAGGCCCGTGTCCAGCGAGGCGGCTGCGGGGAAGAACCCGGTCAGCCATGTCGGCAAGATCTACAACGTCCTCAGCTACAGGATAGCCGAACAGGTCTCAGAGCGAGTCAACGGCGTCAAGGAGTCGTACATTTGGCTCCTCAGCAACATAGGTCAACCCATCAACGAGCCCAAGGTCGTCTCCGCCCAAGTCATCCTCAAGGACGGAGTCGAGCTCAGGGAGGTCTCGCCAGAGATCGAGGAGGTCATCGCCCACGAGTTCGACCACCTCTCAGAGTTCTGCATGGACCTCGCCAAGGGCAAGATAAACGTGTGCTAGCGGAACCCCGATGATCGCCACATACGACGTGGGTAGCCTGCCACTAAGGATCGAGGCCTCAATCCTCAGGAGTGGCGCGAGGACATCTCAGACGCTGCTACCTCTACTCCGGGCTTCCGGGGAAGACGACGCCTTCAGGCTTTTCGAGGAGGAGGTGGTCGAGGCATTCGCGGATAAGGTGCGGGCGGGCATAGATGTACCCAACTACCCCCAGTTCCGCGACATGAACGAAATGTTCTTAGAACTCATCCGAGGCATCGAAAAGACCGAGGCAGGATACATCACCCTCCGCACTCCCTCGGCCAGGCCGGGAGCTTCAATACCAGAGGTGGACACACTGAGGCGGAACGCGTCAAAGATCAGAGACCTCACAGGAGCCGACAAGGTCAGGGTTAAAGTTTGCGTCACCGGACCCTACACCCTAGCCTCCTTCTTCGAGAGCAAAGACGCAGGGCTGTTCGAGGACCTGGGGCGAGCCGTCGCCGATATCGCCTCCCGGACGATGTTCAAAACGAGGCATGCAGAGGTCTCGTTCCTATGCATAGACGAGCCGGTCTTTGGCTTCCTCAACGATCCACTGCTCGACTACGGCTCAGATGGCAGGGATACCCTGCGAAAGGCCTGGGATGGAATCTACAGAGAAGCTACGTCGAAAGGGGTCGAGACGGGCATCCACCTTCACGACACCTCCGACGACCTCTTCTGGGAGGTGGAGCACCTCAACGTCGTCGAGTCCCATTTGGATGATCCGCTCTACGCCTCTAAGGGGACCGGGGAACGCCTCGAGGAGACGGATAAGCAGTTGAAGGCGAGCATATGCGGCACAATCTTCGACAACCTCATCGCGGAGAAGCTTCGCAGAGAAGGCGCCAGCGGCGACCTGCAGCAACGGGTTGGTGAAACGTGGTCGGAGATCAAGCGTGGAAGAGTCGACCCCTACACCTTCCTGGAGGACCCGAAGATGTTGCACAAGAGGCTTAGGAAGCTAGTCGACCGTTTCGGGTTTGAACGCGTCCCTTATGCGGGTCCTGAGTGCGGGCTCAGGAGCTTCCCCACCTACGACTGCGCCATGGAATGCCTGCGAAGAGTCTCAAAGACTACGGACACATTCAATGCCGAGGTCAGTTGAAGGGCCAAATAATTAGGTGAGGTCTATTTATCATCTTTCTGCCTCGGATACCTACAGAGGTTTTTGAGGAAGCACTCCTGGCACCGTGGGGCACGCCGCCTGCAATACTCCTTTCCCAACCTCACAAAGGCGCTGTCGACGAACCTGCGCTTCTCCGGTGGAGCCTTCCCCTCCAATGCCTTCTTGACTGCTTCAGGGTTTGCGTCGTCGTCGACAAGACCTAGCCTCTTGGCGACGGTTTCCACGTGTATGTCGACGGCGATGACAGGTCGGTTGAAGGCGTGGCTGAGGACGATGTCGGCGGTCTTGTAGCCTACGCCCGGAAGGCCTAGCAGATGCGCTCTCTCATCGGGGACACATCCATCGAACTCCCTGATGAGGGCTTCGCAGATGCCGATGATGAACCTCGTTTTCTGGTTGTAGTATCCCGAGCACCGTATTAGGCGTCTCAAGCGGTCCTCGCCGAGGTTGAGAATGTCCTCGGGCGTTTCTGCCACAGTGAACAGCGCCTCAGCGGCCTTCTCTGCGTTCCTATCTCGTGTCCTCTGGGATAAAACGCAGCCGATGAGGATCTTGAACGGGTCCGGTCTCTCTCCGCCGTGTCTCAGGTTTGAGCTGTATCGTTTCTCCAGCAACTCTGTTATCCGCATCATCCTCTCAGAACGATCACTCATAGGCCAGTTCCCCACCTCAGGTATTTCCCCTTGATGAGGTCGAACCTCTCCGCGAGGTATCGAGACAACGTCAGATCTTCTCTTCTTGCCAGCCTCTTCAGCGCCCTGCTCGCGCCAGTCGAGTACTGGACTGCTCTCTTAGGTCTGAAGGCGACTGCGTCTGGTAACCCTATCCTTTTCCCGAGTTTCCTGAGTAGTAGCTTCCTCGGCGATCCCTCATCAGGGGAGAGCTTCAGCTCGACAGGGAGAGCGAGACCAAATTCAATAACCCTTAGGTCGGCAAAAGGGAGCCTCAACTCGACACCCATGTCGGCGCACACCTTGAAGTCCCGCTCGAAGTTGACCCTATGAGCCACCACTACATCCCTGAACATCGTGTCTATCACGGCCTTGCCAGATTCAGCGTACTTTCGAACATATTTCAGGTAGCCTCCGAATAGTTCGTCGCTTCCATTCCCCGAGTAGAAGACGCGGCTACCGTAATCGACGGCCCTCTTGGTCGCCCAGTATAGGGGTAGCGCTATGCTGACCTTCATCGGGTCGGGCTCCTCGACACTGCACAGGACTGCTTCCAGGTCTTCCTCCACCTCTGTGGGCAGGAAGGATTCCAGCCTAATGGGGAGACCGAGGTTGTCAGCCGCCTCCTCAGCAGCCTCGAACTCCGCTGAGCCCTCCACGCCAACGCACACGAGGTCGACCTCAACCCCACATCGGTCAAGGTAATAGGCGAGCAGCGAGCTGTCTATCCCTCCCGAGAAGCCCAGGGAGGCACCGAATACG
>CAZRAV010000087.1:0-4525 GCA_964598175.1 uncultured Candidatus Bathyarchaeia archaeon
GATTAAAAGATTCTTCGCTGCTTAAAGTTTGAGGAGAATCCTTTATGGACTGGGGCATGAGGAACAGACTCTCACGGATCATCAAGCCCACCACCGGTCGTGCGTTGGTGCTCCCTATCGACCATGGCTACTTTCTGGGGCCGACGAGAAGGCTTGAGGACCCGTGGAGGACAGTGGAGCCGCTTCTCCCGTACACGGACGCGCTAATGCTGACGAGGGGCATCCTCCGGTCCTCCATCGACCCAAATGTCGAGACGCCCATCATCCTCAGGGTCTCGGGCGGCACCAGCATCGTAGGCCCGGCCCTATCGAACGAGGCCATCACAACATCGGTGGTGGAGGCGGCGAGGCTGAACGCGTCGGCGGTCTCCCTCTCCATCTTCGTCGGCACCGAGCATGAACATCAGACCCTGACCAACCTCGCGATGCTGGTGGACGACTGCGAGGACTACGGAATCCCCGTCCTCGCGGTGACAGCCGTCGGCAAAGAGTTGGATAAGAGGGACGCCAGATATCTAGCCCTCTGCTGCCGCATCGCCGCCGAGCTCGGCGCCCGATTCGTGAAGACCTACTACTGCGACGACTTCGAGAAGGTGGTGGAGGGTTGCCCCGTTCCCGTTCTCATCGCGGGCGGCCCCAGGATGGACACCGAACTCGACGCACTGAGGACTACTTACGAAGCCATCCAGGGAGGGGCTGTCGGCGTCGTGATGGGGCGGAACATCTGGCAGAACGACTATGCCGTCGCCATGATCAGGGCAGTCAGGGCCGTAGTCCACGAGGACGCGACGCCAGAGGAGGCCCACGACCTCTACAAGCAGCTCAGCGCTAAAAGCTAGGTCGTCTGATATAGACCTCCCTATTGGAAGGGGCCATGCTTAGATCATACGTGAGGCCTAGGAGAGCTGTCCACCGACTACATCCCGCATGAGAGATAGGGCTGATTTTCAACAATCTAAGTATCGATGATCAGTGTGCTAATGGTATTGGTTTTAAATCGCTCTGGAGGGAGTCTTCATAAGAGGTTTCTATAAGCTGCAGAGCTTGTACTTCGACTCTCTCCGCCTTGTTCCTCGTCAGAAAGAGTGTCAGGACCGCTAGGACGGCGTACAGCCCTCCACCCAGGTAGGCTGGCAAGTCCAGGGATGCCCGCTCCATGAGCTGCCCACCGAGCCATGGACCAACGATGCTACCACCCTGTATGGACATCATCCTGATACTGTTGGCAGTGGATTTCTCGTTATCCTGCAGGTTTTTCATCAATGTTGAGCTGAGCAGAGGCTGAGCCATAGTGCCGAAGCCCAGTCGCAAAACGTACAGTGCGGAGAGCAGCAGGAAAGAAGGCGCCATAGGGATCAGTAGATAAAAGGGGGTAGCGAGACCGAATACCAGGCCTATTGTTTTCATAGTCCCCAATTTCTTCGAGACCTTGGGCGCTATGGCCTGGGTGCCAGCTGAGACGAAGTTCGATGCAAAGAAGAGGCTGCCAAGGGCATCTGATTGGATGCCGAACTTCTTGTTAACATAGAATGGAAAGAGACTGAAGAAAACTCCAATCGAAACACCTGAAACCAGGTGTATCAAACTGAGCTTAGCCACCAGGTTTCTCGATGTGAGTGTGAAGTTGAATCCATTTTGTTTCTTTGTTTCGGTCGTCCCTTTAGTCGAAAACAGATAGAAGAAATACTGGGATACGAAGAAAAACGACGCAACGACCATGGAAATCCAGTAAGAGGTCTGCAGACTAAAACCGTAGTTTTTTACGAGAAACGGCGGGACAAACCCCAACAGGCTTCCCATCGACATGGTTACTATGTTCAGGGCGCCCCAGAGTCCGAAGGCTTTGTCCAATTCCTCCTTGTCAAAAAAGGAAGAGTAGAGAGGACTGAATATCACAGCTGCCGCGTTGGAAACGCCTATCGCCAAGAATCCAACCATGAACAACTCTATCCTTCTCGAAGTCAGGATCAAAATTACCGAAAGGATCACTGATGAAGTTCCCAGCAACATCATCCTCTTTTTCCCGAAGCGGTCGGCCAGAATCCCCATGGGGATTGTGAGAATTGTTGCGCTTATCGCGTTCATCATGAAAATGGAACCAAGGGCTGAACTGTTATACCCGAGGGATAAGAAATACAACTGCATAATCACATTGAATATGCCGTTCCCAATCCCATTGAAGATGGCACCGACTAGAAACAGCTTTGCCGGGGTGGAGACCTTATCCGGGGCAATAGACATCAGACTCATTACTTCGGCCTCTTATCCGTTTCAGCAGTAGGGGACAAACCGACGGTAGAACCTCAGAACGCGTTGGAAGACCTCGTCTAGGCTTGTCTCATGCCCCTCCTCCACGCTTACGATGTTTCGAATCGACTCCAGGTTCCGGAGGTTCTCATCGGATATATCTATCTCGGCCATCTCCATCAACCGAGACGAGAAATCGGGAGACCAGTTTTAAACTCGACTCACTTTCAGCAATCACTGCAGATAATCACTGCAAATAGTCACAATTTGTGAGTATCCCATGTGCCTTAGCTTTAAAAGCAGACGCGGAAACGGGGTTCCCAGTGAAGAAATTGGCAGAAGACGTGACAGTACAAGGGAGGACGACGAAGGAGATCAGCGAGGTCAGGGGCAACCTCACCCTGCATGACGCGACTGTCCAAGCAGAGCAGCCTGGAGAGACCATCCACGTGTCGGGAGTAACTGACTGCAGGGACGACTGTCTCTTTAGATCAAGTCTGACGACATCTGAGCTGAGGGGACGTGACGGCGACATTGTCGTCGAGGGCGATCTGACAGCGGAGCGCACCGTAGAACTAAGGAGAGGTCAGCTTGAGGTTCAGGGGAATCTCACCTCTAAAAAGCTTGACGTGGACAGGCGGGTGGAGGTCTCGGGCGACATGAACGTAGACCAGGTCCGAGTTGGTGGCGCACTCAGCGTGAGGGGCCATTCAAAGGCATCTAGCCTCGATGTCGGAGGCTCATTCCGAGCCGATTCCGACGTAGAGGTCGATGAGATTGATGTCGGCGGCACCGTCCAAATCAGAGGCCGCACCAAAAGCAGCACTATAGCTGTAGGTGGTTCCTTCAAAGGGGAGGGCCCGGTTGAGGCAGAAAAGATCAGTGTCGGTGGCTCGGTGCAGATAGAATCCGAGGTCTCGGTGGAGGACATCAATGTCGGAGGAAGCGTTCGTCTTGCAGGCGGCGCTACACGAGGTCAGATAAAAGTCGGAGGAACCCTGAGATCATCGGAGGCCCTCACATTCGATCGGATAAATGTCGGGGGGACCGTCAAGATCTCTGGTGGGAAGGGCAGCAAAATCGATGTGGGCGGTACATTCGGGAGCGATGGAGACCTCACCTTTGACGACATCGACGTCGGCGGCACTGTCAGAATAGAGGGTAGCGCTAATGGGCGGAGCATCAAAGTCGGCGGTACGGTCAGGGTGAGCGGGGACTTGGAGCTGTCGGACACCTTGAAGGTCGGCGGCACCACCAAAGTAGGCGGATGTCTAAAGGCAAGGATCATCCGAGTCGGAGGCAAAGTCGAGGCCGAGAAGGTCGAGGCAGACGATGAAATACGGACGAACACCTTGAGAACGACCGCAGGGGCTAAGGCGGAGAAAATAGAGCTAGGGAGAAGAGGGGAAGCCGAGGGCCCCCTCATAGCCAAATCGATTCTCATACGAGAGAGGGGACGAGTTGAAGATATCCACGCAGAGACCGTGACCATGAGAAGAGACTGTCGGGCACAGAACATCTACGCAGCCAGGATAAACTTGGAGTCCGGCTGCAGGATCAGCGGAGAGGTGAGGTACACAGACTCCCTGAACGCTGAGCGTGACGTATGGTTCGCCTCAGAGCCCGAAAAGACCGAAAAGCTGCCGACACCACCTTTTTAATCAACCCACGGTGTCACCCATAAAGTGGCAGACGTGATACGATATCTACATGTACACCTAAATATTGAAAAGCAGGTTCACAAACCGCAAAAAAAGTAAGTGGGCCCCCGCGCACTCGAGGCGAGTCGCTCAGGATCTCGCTCATACCGAGGGGACGCGCGGGGATTCATGTGGGCATTGCTTGCCCACAGTTGAAACCCAAATTGAATAGCATATATAATATTTATGGACCTAAGTAACATTTCGTGATGGCCTACATCTTCACCCTCGACATTTTTCAATAAAAATTGTGTCAGTTCTCCAAGACCTCTATGATCTCCGGCACGGCAATGACCCAGTCGCCCGCATTCACTACCGGGTTCTCTCTGATGCTGAAGACATAGCCATCCTGCGGCGCCACGAGTCTCTCCAACACCCTGAAGGTTCGAGGACTGTAGATGACGCCGACCTCATCGCCCTTTTTCACGGTGTCGCCGAGGCTGACGCCCGGTAGGAAGACGCCTCCCTTGCCAGCGAAGACTCCGGCCTCCCTGGGGTCGGCGGTCCACTTAAGCAATGTCTGCCTATCCGGCAGCTCGACCTCGCCATCGATCATGCCCATGTCGACCATGATGTTC
>CAZRAV010000088.1:0-4505 GCA_964598175.1 uncultured Candidatus Bathyarchaeia archaeon
GTATCAACCCCTCCCCCATGAGCTCGCGCGCCGCGTTCTCGAAGAACCTGATGCGCACCATGGTGCGGTACAGGCTCAGCAGCTTGTCTCTTTCGATTCTCACGTCGAACACGGGAGAAGATTCGGCCCCAGACCCATTTAGGGATTGCCTTCCATGGGGAATATATGACGCAGGGAGCCTTTGGGCGGACCATTTCCGGCTCTTCGAAATCTTATATATTGAGGTGAATGTACGATGGGGTGATGGACGATGGTGAAGCGTGAGGTCATCTACTTCGAGGAGTCGAGTTCGGAGAATACCGATGAGACCATCGAGGCGGCTGGGAACGCTGTCGAGGCCCTCGGCCTCAAACATGTTGTGGTCGCCACAGGCACGGGCGCCACAGGTGTGAAGGTCGCCGAGGCCTTCAAGGGGACGGGTGTGAAGGTCGTGGCGGTCACCGAGTACGCGGGAGCAGTGGAGCTTAAGGAGGAGAACGTCAAGAGGATCAGGGAGCTGGGCGGCAAGGTCGTCACCAGCATGCACGCCCTCTGGGGCGTAGAGGACTCTCTATCCAAATTATACCCCGGCTATTGTTCGGGGAACGCCCTCATCAAGGAGACTCTGAGACGGTTCTCCCAGGGGACGAAGGTGGCCACTGAGATCGTGATGATGGCGACGGATGCAGGTGCCATCCCCGAGGGGGTCGATGTGGTCGCCCTCGCAGGCACTGGCGGAGGCTGCGACACAGCTCTCGTCATCAAATCATGCCATGCAAGCATGTTCTTCGACAAGGAGAAGGGCTTGGAGTTCAGGGAAATAATCGCCCTCCCCAGGAAGAAGAAGTTCTGGTAACCCCCCACATTTTCCAGCTTTCTATCCAAACAAGGGCGTAATGCAGCTGATCATCTCCTCTATCTCCACCCAGATCCCATCCATTCAGACGGCACCCTAATAAAATGACTTATTATCAGTTAGGTTGGCGTCACCTCGAAGGAGAGTTGCCTCACCTCGACATCTGACAGCCTCTCAGCGACATCTGAGAGTGCGCGTAAAATAGAGTTGTGCCCTTGACTGCTTCGCACGCGAACCTACTCTACTGGGGCTGATGTTTGGTATCCCCATCTAACTTCATCCTGCTGGGCGGTCCTCACCAGTCTGAGGGTGATGATGGCGTAGACGGGTAGCAGCACGGATAGGGCTATCACGGCGTTTACGGCGTTCCAGAGGAAATGCATTAGGATCGCTATAATCAGCCCTGGGATCAGATCCCTGAGGCGTGTGTAGCCTCTCATGGCCTTTGCGAGGCCGAGGGATCTGCCAGCCGATGCGCTCCAAGCGATGTGGCAGAAAGAGGATGCAGACCGGACGGCGACAGCCCCTGCTGCGGGCAGCCCTCCTCCGAGGATCATCTCCAAGATGTATTGTAGGTTCTCCATACCTGCGAACCCGGCTCCCGCCGCGGCACCATAGACTATACCGTCGAGGTGGTCGTTGAACTCCGCGCTCAGCCGCTTGTGCCTAGCTAGCCAGTATACCCCCAGAAGCTTCAGCGGCTCCTCGACGAAGGCGGCTCCCGGCGAGCCTAGGAGCGGGATGGCCACGAGGAGGTTGAGTAGGGCCGCGAATATGCCGCAAAAGATGCCCCAGCCGAAGGTGACGGCGATGAGGGGCAGGGGCTCGCGCTCGAACCTGTCGTTCCTCACCATCCAGAAGAGGTAGAGGATGGGGGCGGCGAACCCAGACAGCGTCAAGCCCAGATAGGAGATCCACGTCCCGCCGTAGCCCATGGACATGCCGATGACGATCAGGATTATGGCCGCGACTAGATATCTCCTCAGGGGGCTGTGTGATCGCTTTGCGTATATGGCGCCGGAGGGAGGCTGGAGTACAGGCTGTGGTCTAAAGACGCTTTTTATGGCTTCCCAGGTCAAACTAAAGTTTAATGAGGCTACTTCACGCGCCTCTGCAACCATAGGAGATCCGTGTCCTCCTTCTACTGGTGTGGGCTTCCCGCTCAGCATCTGTCCACACTGCGAACAGAATTTGTCCTCTTCACTTACGGGTGATCCGCATCTCGGGCAGTAAGGTAAGGTCTCCACCAGCTCCGTGTTGATCTTAATGCTGCTATTCTTTTAATGATATCTCGCCCGTGCTCTCCTGAAGTTTCCAGATTGATACGCCTAGGGGCTGACGGATGTTGTGTTCAATATGTTGTGGCTGGTTTCTTATCCTCTGCTTTTTTACTTCAATCGGACAGAAGTATGCTGTGGGTGTGAGAGGTGGATGATGGTGTGAAGGAGTGGCTGGGCTTCCTAGGTGTTCTCATGGTCAGGGGAGGCATCATGACCCTGGCAGGCTGGGTCATCGTACAGCTGGTTGAAGAGGCGTGGCGAACCAGCGTCGCTTTGGGCCTCGTGGTTGGGCTGATGCTCATCATCGGGGTGGGCCTCCTATACACGATAATGGAGAGATGGCCGTGAAACTCTCCGGAGGGAAGAACACAATCGCGCCTCGAAGAAGTGATAACCTCTAGTTTGGACTTGAGGCATTGAATAATATCTATTCTCACGCTCGGAGTATGTCCAATTCAAACTTCAAGCTAATCTATGGTACAATTGTCAACGATAATTAAAGACCACAGGATCGAGGTCATACACACATTTTCCTGACAACATTATAGTTTAATGATTTTCACATCCTCGTTCATGAAGCCGATGGAGACTTTTTCACCCTCGCCAAAGATGTGCTTATGTCGCGGGTTGTACACGTCGGCGCGAATCGTCTCTCCCCATGACGTCTCTATCTCGTAGCGAGCAACATCACCGAGATATGTCGTTAATCTAATCACGCCGTCTATCCGGTTGGGCTCTTCTTGTGCAGCCCCACGACTATACACATTGATGGCTTCGGGTCTAATCGAGGCAAGAACCGCCATCCCCTTGCTCCACTGTTCGTCTTCGAACTTGGCTGTTAAACTAAAGCCGTGGTCTGTGTCGATTATCATGATATCTCCATGTATTTCGATCTTGGATATTTTGCCTTTGATGAAATTGGCGATTCCGATGAAATCGGCGACGAACTTGTTCTGCGGGTCCTCGTAGATTGCGCGAGGCGTCCCAACCTGCTGGACTCTGCCATTGTCCATAACAGTGATCTTGTCGGAGATGGAAAGCGCTTCCTCTTGATCGTGAGTAACATAAATCGTGGTTATCTTCAATCTCTTTTGAATCTTTTTGATTTCCGTTCTCATCTCAACGCGCAGTTTTGCGTCGAGGTTGCTGAGAGGCTCATCCAACAGCAATACGTCTGGTTCGATGATGAGCGCCCTCGCGAGCGCAACTCGCTGTTGTTGTCCACCGCTCAATTGACTCGGCAAACGGTATTCTAACCCCTCGAGGTGAACGAGGTCAAGAACCTCTACTACTCTATCTTTTATTTGGTGCCGACGTACTCCTCTGACCTTCAATCCATAGGCGATGTTGTTGAGAACGTTCATGTGGGGCCACAGAGCATAGTTTTGGAAAACCATGCCTGTGTTACGCTTGAAGGGAGGAATTAGATTTACTAGTTTTTCTCCGAAGTAGATTTCTCCATCATCCGGGGTGTAGAAGCCCGCGATGCATCGAAGCGTGGTTGTTTTTCCGCATCCGGAGGGTCCCAAGAGGGTGCAGAGCTCTCCTTCAGTGATGTGAATGTTTAGGTGATCCACTGCGATTACGTCTTCAAACCTTTTCGTTAGGTCTTTCACCCTCACACTGACCATATCTATCACTTTCTCTTATCCGACTCTGAATAGCGCTCCCATCTGTTTTCCGAAAACTTTCGATACAGCAGCGAGGGATAGGGCTACTAAGACTATCAGTAGGGCTCCCATTGCGGACGAGACGTTCCATCCGTGGCGTGGATCATTTGAATAATGAAAGATCCCCCAGGTCATGGTTGCTTGTTCTCCTCTTGCGACTAAGATGAGAGTTGTTGAGACCTCGAGCATCGCGTAGGTGAATGAGAGAATTCCTCCCGCGATGACACTTGCTAGGAGCAAGGGAAGAGTTATTCTTAGAAACGTCCTCCAACGGGAGGCTCCTATGTTCAAGGAGGCTTCTTCGTAGTCCTTTGGTATTTGAAGCATACCTGCATATGCTGCTCTAACCGTGAAGGGAAGCCTCCTCATGGTTAGTGAAATCGTTAACACGAGGGCAGCCATATAGAACGGGTCGAGGATGGTGCCCATCCATGCGCGCCAATAGCCGATCCCTATGACGAGGCCTGGAATAGCGAGTGGAAGCATGGAAAGGTAGTCTAAAATCTCCTTTCCCGGAATGTTCTTTCTCACAAGAATATATCCTATGGCTGCTCCGAGAGAAACGTTGACAATAAAAACAGCTGTACAGTAGAGGAAGCTGTTCTTGATATAAACGAGACCGCCACTGAATACTAGTTCGAAATTCTTCAAAGTGTATGAGCCGGGTAACACTGTTCTCGACCACTCCCTTGTAAACGCCGCAAGAAATATGCCGATGTG
>CAZRAV010000089.1:0-4485 GCA_964598175.1 uncultured Candidatus Bathyarchaeia archaeon
GTCGCCGGAAGCCCCCAATCTATTCTCGAGAAACACGACATCTCCCTTGAGATCGCGAACCAGATCAGAGACGACTTGGCCAACCGTAGATGGGGGGAGGCCTTCGGAGCGGTCGACTCAAACATGATAGAGGCCTTCACTATCTGCGGCACCCCGGACCAATGCACGGAGAAGATCGAGAACCTCTTCAAGACAGGTATCACCCAGTTCGTCACAGGCTCACCGCTAGGTCCGAATGTGAGAGCCTCCATCGACCTCTTCGGCAGAGAGGTTCTCCCCCAATTCAAGGAACCCTCATAGCACTGCTTTCAGCGTAGAGATGGAGGTCCGCAGACTTCCATACTAGAAAATTCCGAGGTCCTTCGCCAAGCTTGGATACATAGATACTACAAGTTTCGAATTATTTTTAACTCCACGATGTCTTCTGCAAGTGATGGGTCTTTGATTATCAAGGTTCTGGTCAAGCCGATGAACCGGGTAATAGAGACCGAGAAGGGAGCGGTGCTCCTCGATGTTCTTAGAGATGCCGGCATCAGAATCGAGAGCCTATGCGGAGGCAGAGGCAAATGCGGCAAATGTAAGGTTATCCTCGAACGCGGAGAGAACGAGAAAATATCCACAGAGCCGGACAAGTTCCTCTCGCCCCAAGAGCTGGAGGAGGGCTATCACCTCGCATGCATGGTGAAGCTCCTCGGCGACTGCACCTTCACCATCCCAACGGAGAGCAGGATCGAGAGTCCCAAGATTCTACTGAGCGCGGAGCTGAAGATTGACCAGCCCGACCCGAGCTCAACGAAGTATCCGATGAAGATCACGCCTTTCAGGGATACACCCTTGCTGATCCCGCACAGGCGGATCCAGCTCATCGGCTACGCAGGTCTTCAGCCTCGGATCGACGACGAGGTCTACAGCAAGCTTCTTATGCTCGCAGGCGAGGAGCGCGTGACAGCGACCCTCACGAGGACGGGCGGCTTCCCCGAGATCATCGATGTCGAGCCCGGCGACCAGACCGGATTCAACTACGGCCTCGCATTTGACATAGGCACTACCACCATAGCGGCGGTCCTCGTGGATCTCAACACCGGGGAGATCCTCGGAAAGGCGTCGGAGATGAACAGGCAGATCACCTACGGCGAGGAGCTCGTCACCAGAATCGCCTTCGTCGAGGAGAAGGACGGTTTATCTAGGCTCCAGCGTGCCGCCGTCCGCAGCATCAACGACGTTATCGCTCAGCTTGAGGTGGAGACGGGTGTGGACTCCGAGGATATCATCGATGTCTGCGCCGGCGGAAACACCGTGATGAACCACCTGTTTGCCGGGCTCGACCCCTCCTATTTAGATGAGGCGAACGTCGAGGTCTCGCGTGATCCAATCATAAGGAAGGCGAAGGCACTCGGGCTGAATACGAATCCAGAGACCTACGTCTACAACCTCCCAAACGTGAGCCGTTTTCTCGGAGGTGATGCTATCGGCGACATCATCGCTTCCGGAATGTACGAATCGGACAAGATCTCTTTGTTGGTAGACCTAGGGACGAATGGCGAGGTCATCTTTGGAAACAAAAACTGGCTCTTCTCCTGCTCCTGTGCCTCTGGTCCCGCCTTCGAGGGGATGGGGGTGAGACATGGGATGAGATGTGCCAGAGGAGGCATCGAGCACGTTAGGATCGACCCCGACACCTTCAGGGCGGAGGTCTCAGTCATCGGAGGCCGCCCCCCGAAGGGGATATGCGGCTCAGGGATCATCGACGTGACAGCTGAGATGTTCAAGGTGGGCATCCTCGACTTCGTCGGAAAGCTGGCGCCCAGGAAGACGCCCCTGGTGAGAGAGGGGCGGGACGGACTCGAGTACGTAATTTCAACGGCGGCAGAGACCGCGATAGATAGAGATATCGTCATCACCCAGGCAGACCTCGACTATGTCATCGATTCAAAGGCGGCGGCATGTGGGGCCATCACTGTGCTGATGAAAAAGTTGAAACTGAGCATTTACGACGTGAACAACCTGTACCTAGCAGGGGCTTTCGGCACCTACACCGATCTGAGGAATGCGATGAAACTCGGCATCTTCCCAGAGTTCCCCAACGCAGAGATCCACCCAATAGGGAATGGCTCCCTCTCCGGAGCATACTACACGCTGATGTCGATGGAAAAACGGGATCAGGCGAGGGAGATCGCAGAGAAGACAGTGTATATCGACCTCATAGTAGACGTGGAGTTCATGGAGGAGTACTCTAAGGCCCTCTACATCCCAGGGCACAAGGAGTACTTCCCGAGCTACACATGAGAATCAAAGAAAGTAGAAAGTCATCTTCTCCGAGGCGTGGACACTCATGGAGCGTGGTCCTTCTTCTATCATCTTAAATATTGGTTATTTTTCTTCTTCTTCATACCACCATTCTTTCGCGCGCGCACTGGCTTTGGTATGAATGTTATAATAAGATTCAATCATGTGCTCAGAATAAGGTTTATTATGAGGGAAAAAGACAGCATAAGGAACTGAAAGGGTTGTGGATTCTTGGCGAAACGAGATTTGAGGCTTAAGATAGACGAACTATCCTCAACTCTAGGTACCTTCAAGGGATTGGAGATAGAGGTTGGGAGGATTTTTGAGGAGGATTGGGAAGAGCCCCTTGGCCCCACCCCTTTTCCTAACGTGGGGACCCTCCGTAGCTGGGACCTGAAGCTGCTGAACCGGTACAAGCCGTTCTACATGCCATTCTGCGACCTCTGCTGTCTCTGCACCTTCGGAAAGTGCGACCTGACAGGCGACAAGCGAGGCGCCTGCGGCATCACCATGGCAGGGCAGCAGTCGAGGATTGTCCTCCTTGCCTGCTGCATCGGTGCCTCAACCCACACGGCCCACGCACGACACATGCTCGACCACCTCATCGAGGAGTACGGAAGGGACGTGCCCCTCGAGGTAGCTCTCAACACCAACGTCGAGGCTCCCAACATACGCCTCGTCTGCGGCATACGGCCCAAGACTCTGAGGGATCTGGAGGACGCCTTGGATTACGTGGAGACCCAGCTGGTCCAGCTGGTGGCCTCCGCCCACACTGGTCAGGAGGGCGACAACATAGACTTCGAGTCGAAGGCCTTCCACGCGGGCATGCTCGATCACGTGGCCATGGAGGTGGCTGACATCGAGCAGATCGCGACATTGGGGATGCCGAAGGGTGTGCCTGACGCTCCGATAACCCAGCTCGGCTTCGGCTCCATTGACGCCACCAAGCCAGTCATTATGTGCATCGGCCACAACGTGCTGCCGAGCGTTGACATCATCGACTATCTTATGGATCACGACCTATTCGGCGAGGTCGAGATTGGCGGACTGTGCTGCACCGCCCATGACAACAGCCGCTACGACAGGCGAGCTAAAATCATCGGTCCCATCTCCTGGCAGCTCCGCTTCATACGCTCGGGAATCCCTGACGTGATCGTGGTCGATGAGCAGTGCCTGAGGACCGACGTGTTGATGGAGGCGGAGCAGATCGGGGCGCCCGTCATCGCTACCAGCGAGAAGAGCTGTATGGGTCTCACTGACAGGACGGACGACGACCCCGACAGCATCGTGGAGGACCTCGTCGAGGGGCGGGTTCCAGGCGTCCTCATCATAAGCCCCCGAAATGTGGGAGAGGTCACGGTCAAGACGGCGATGAAGATCGCGCCGCGAAGGGCGGGCTTCAAGACCATGACTCGGAAAGCGGTCTCCAAACTCGCGGAGAAGTGCAGGAACTGCATGGAGTGCGTCCGTGCCTGTCCGAACAACCTGCCCATCATGGATGCCGTTCACGCCGTAGCTCAGGGAGACTTCGAACCGCTGGCTGCACTCTATCCCCTATGCGTCGGGTGCGGCAGGTGTGAGAGTGCCTGTCCCCTTGGCTTCCCCATCATCACCTTCATCAACAAGGGAGCTGAGAAGAGAATCATGGAGGAGAAATATCCCATACGCGTCGGTCGCGGCGCCATTCAGGATGTGGAGATCCGGGAGGTCGGCAGGGCTATCGTCTTCGGCGAGATTCCTGGCATCGTCGCTCTCGTCGGTTGCGCCAACTATCCTGCGGGGGGCTCAGATGTGGCCAAGATCGCTGAGGAGTTCTTGAAACGCCGCTTTATCGTGGTGACATCGGGATGCTCCGCCATGAACTTAGCCATGACGCGGGATGAGGAGGGTCTCAACCTCTATGAGAAGTATTCTGGAAACTTTGACGCGGGTGGATTGGTGAACGTAGGGAGCTGCGTCGCCAATTCCCACATCACGGGGGCCGCCATAAAGATAGCAAACATCTTCGCGAAGCGTCCCCTTAGGGCCAACTACGAGGAGATCGCCGACTACATACACAACCGGGTGGGCGCCGTTGGTGTCGCCTGGGGCGCTATGTCCCAGAAGGCCGCGAGCATCGCTGCTGGCTGCTGGAGGCTGGGCGTTCCCGTCGTCGTCGGGCCCCACGGAGCAAAGTACCGCAGGAACCTCCTCGGCCGG
>CAZRAV010000090.1:0-4465 GCA_964598175.1 uncultured Candidatus Bathyarchaeia archaeon
GCAGCTTCGTCATCGGAGTCGTGGACGTCGTCTTCTGCTACCTGCTGGCGTTCGGCGTCATCAGGCTGTTGGGCTACGGCTGGGCCGTCGGCATGATCATCGCAGGCGCTCTCTCTGCGACCAGCATCGCCGTCTCCACGCTGACGATGAGGGAGCTGGGGAAGATGGACACACTGGAGGCGAAGGTGATCATCAACACCGCTGTCGTCGACGACATCCTCGCCCTAACGCTGCTCACCGTCATCCTCACCTACGTCAGAAAGGGCTCGGCCCTGAGCTTGCTACACGTTGCGCAGCTTGCCGCCTCCTCTCTCATCCTCTGGTTCCTCATCCTCCTGCTAGGCGTCTTCTTCATCCCGATGCTGCTGGACAGAACGGAGGAGATAGGCACAGGCGTCCTGGAGTCGATGGCCATCCTCGTCTGCTTCGGCACGGCCGTCCTGGCGAGCCTCCTGGGGCTGTCACCGCTTATCGGCGCCTTCTCCGCGGGGATGGCCATCGCGAGCTCTAGGTCGCTGGAGAAGGTGAGGAGCTTCATCGCCAACATCGAGCTCATCTTCGTCCCCCTCTTCTTCGTCGTCATGGGGGCGGGCATGGACCCCAGGGCCTTCCTCACGGGGAACCTGCTCCTCATCGTCGTGATCACCCTCGTAGCCATCCTCAGCAAGGTCATCGGGTGCGGGGTGACCTCCAGCTACCTCCTCCGGGACCCAAGGCTGGGGCTTAGGGTCGGCCTGGGGATGATCAGCCGCGGCGAGATCGGCTTCGTCATCGCGAGCGTCGGTCTCACCAACGGCATCCTCACCGGCGACATCTACACCACCCTCGTCGCCGTCACCTGCATCACCGTCGTCATCACCCCCTTCCTCCTGCGGAAGAGCTACGAGGCCGAAGGGTTCATGGAACGCCTCAGAAGGCTCTACGACATGCTGTCGAAGCTGAAACACAGGCTCTACAACAGGTTGTCAAAGCTGAAACTGGAGCCCCTCCTCAAGTGGCTGCGACGGTGAACAGGCCTCAGCCGATCAATTTTCTAAGCTCAGGTTTAGCCCTGAAGAACTCGGCCCAAACCTCATCGCAAAGCTCTTGGGCGTTGGCGAGGCAGAGGCCGGCGTCGACGGTGGTGATTTCCCCCGCCTCCTTGACCACCCTGCCGTCCACCATGACGGTCTCCACGCTCGCCGTCGAGCCGTATAGGACCAGACTTGAGGTGAGGTCAACGGTCGGCGTTAGGTGGGGGTCGATGAGGTTGATGAGCTGGAGGTCCGCCCTCTTCCCCAGCTCGATGGAGCCAACCTCGTCCTCCATGCCGAGGACCTCGGCGCCCCTGATGGTGGCGAGCTCGAGGAGGTCGTTGAAGCTAGGACGAACCCCGTCTCCGCCTGTTTCCGCCCTGACCCGGGCTGCGTAGAGGGCAGCTCGCATCGTCTCCCACATGGAATGGTAGACGTTGTCGGTACCAAGGCCGACGCTGACGCCCTCCTCGAGCCACCGAGTGAGAAGAGCCGTGGCTCCGCCAATGAGATAGGGCCGGGGGCAGTGGAGGACATGGGTGCTGGTCTCACGCAGCAGCCTCAGGTCGTGGTCGGATATGTGGATGCAGTGGGCTGCGAGGAGGCTCTCCCCTAGAACTCCGAGGTCGTTGAGGTGCTCAACGGGGGTCTTCCCGTATAGACGCTTCACCTGCGCGACCTCTCGGGGGCTCTGGGCTAAGTGGGTGGCCATCTTCAGGCCTCGGGTGGCGGCGTCTCCATGGACCTGCTCGTAGATGCGTGCCGTGCACATGTCTGGGGCCAGCGGCGCGAAGCATGTGGTTATCCGACCTTCGGCTTTCCCGTGCCAGGTCTCCACGAGCCTCACCGCCCGCCTGTACATCTCATCGCCCTGCTCCTGGAGGTAGGTGTACTCGCCGTCCTTCACTTTCGTGTAGTCGGCCTCCGCTATCTGCTCGCCGATGTTAGCCCGGATGCCCGTCTGCTCCACGGCCTGGGCGAAGGAGTCCATGTAGTTGTAGCTCTCCTGGATTGTGGTGATCCCCGAGTTCAATGCTTCGATGCACGCTGCCAGCCCGAACAGGTAGATGTGCTTTGGCTCGATGAACTCCTTGATGGGGAACAGTACCCTGTACAGGCCTTGGGACACGACGCCGTAGACGCCCCTGACGAAGATGGATGGCAGATGGGTGTGGACGTCCACGAACCCTGGGAGCACCGCCCTGCCGGAGGCGTCGATGACCTTCCTCGCAAGGTGCCTCTCATCCAGCTCCTGGGTCGGCCCGACGTCGATGATGCGACTTCCGTCGACGGCGACTGCGCCGTCCCTGATGATGCGTCTGCTCTCATCCATGGTGTAGATGATGCCTCCTCTGATGAGTATGTCGACCAAAGCCTTCTCAGCCTTCATGATGCTGAAGGGGCTACAAATATTTACCGAGTCGAGTTGACGATGCTACTGTTTCTACTCTGGCGTCTCGATGAAGAGCGTGGTGAGCAGCGCGCTGACCACCAGAGCGGTGCCGAGGAGTAGCCATGGGTAAGACGGGCCAGCGCTGTAGATGTAGCCTCCGATTAGGAAGCCGATGACGGTGGGGAGTGTGAGGAGGAAGCCCATGCTGGGGCCCCCGCCGCCGCCTCCCCTGTAGTTGACGAGGAGCATCCCCCTGCCAAGGGCGGCCATCGCCCTCCCCCTCCGCTCCGTGGGTATCATGTCGGCCATCAGGGCACTCGCCGCCGGGACCAGAAAGGCGTTGGCGACGGCGACGGGAATGAAGACCAGCAGTGTCCTTAGGAAGCCCCCGCTGAAGGGGAAGGCGAAGGCTGGTAGCGCCGCTAAGCCCAGCGCGAGGGCGAGAGTCTTCCTCTTGTCGTACCGGTCTATGAGGGTACCCGCGGGGAGAGCAAGGAATACTTGGACGATATTCGCCACCATGAGGATGCTTCCCCACTCGAACTCGCTGAGACGGATCACATCGGTGCCATAGACGACCCAGTAGGGACCCGTTAGGGAGTTGAAGAAGAGGCCGAAGATGAGAACGAGGGCGTAGACCCTGAGTCCCCTCGGCATCCACTTCAGTGTCTCCCATAAGCCGCTGTAGGATCCACGGATCACATGGCTGAGGCTCACATAGGCGCTGTCTGACTCCCTCAGTGTTTCCTTCAGAAGCTTTAGGTTGATAGTGGCTATCAACGCCGTAGCTACGACGGTGACGCCATAAAGGAGCCTCATCGCTTTCTCGACGCCGTAGACCGTGCTCAGGTAGCCGCCGATGAAGGGGGAGAGGATGCCGACGAAGCCGGGTATGGCCGTGACGGCAGCGAAGCTACGTCCCCGGAGCCTGGGATGCATGGAGTCCGCAAGCAGCGCCGAGGTAGCCGGGAAGGTGAAGACGAGGAGGCCGTTGAGGAGGCTTCCAGCTGCGAGGAACCTCCAGTCGGGGGCGAGCATATAGAGAATCATCAGCGCGGCGTTCAGGTAGCCCATCATCACTATAATCTTCACCCGGCCGTAGCTGTCGGCGAGGGCTCCAGCGATGGGGTAGATGAACATTGCGGCGAGGGGTCGGAGGGCGTTCACCTGCCCTATGACGACGTTGGAGCCTCCGAGTGCCCTAACGTATAGGCTGAAATAGGGGAAGGTGATGAAGAGGCTGAGCTGGCGGATGACGGTGCCCAATGTCAGGATCAGGACGTTCCCCTTTAGCACTTCCCTCATCGAAGCCATGGACACAACCCTAGAGAAGAGCCTCCACTTATTTATTCAATACTCAGGCTTCTAACTGAAAAAGAGAACGCCCAGACCCCTAGGCAATGTTCATAAATCAAGGAGAGTCTACTCCCCCTGAATTCAACACCATAGAGGACGATTCCCCACGCGACTGCTGCTGAACGCCGCTATCCCCAACGGACTCCACGACCCCTCTATCCGCGTCGCCCCATAGATGCCCACACCTTCGAACCCTAACCCCCCATAATGTCCCCGTAGATTGAAGTGAACCCTAACAATCTGCAAAGCCATTTATCCGTAGTATGCGCAGACAGAAGCAGAAATGAAACGCATACCGAGAGTCAAGGTCGCCGTCATCGGCGGCTCCGCCATCATGGGCTCCGGCTTCCCACACGGCTTCGAGGATGTCAAGGTCCACGCTGACGGCATCGAGATCGAGACCCCTTTCGGACCGACAGCGCCCTTCACCCATGCATCCGTCGACGGCATCGAATTCCTCTTCGTCCCCTTCCACGGGATAACACCTGAGATCAGGAACACGACCCCGAACAGTGCCGCTGAGCGTGTCTTCTACGTACTCATGCAGTCAAGAGTGAGGAAGATCATCGGCTGCGCCCTCTGCGGGTCCACCAACAAGCTCCTCGAACCAGCCGACGTCGTCATCCCAGATGGCTTCGTCGACTACACGACCAAGCGGGCCCAATCTCTCACCCGAAGCCTCATCGACAAAGGCGTTGAGGTC
>CAZRAV010000091.1:0-4453 GCA_964598175.1 uncultured Candidatus Bathyarchaeia archaeon
CGGAGACGACCTCATCGAAACTCAACTCGGAAACCTCCAAACTTACTCAATGGCCATCCATAAAAAAGAATACCCACGGGGAAGATGCTGGCTGAGGATGGAGACGATGCATGTGCAACCAGTATGAGGGGTTAGATGGGGAACCAGTCCGCAGCTTCTGCCTTCGCATCCTCCAAATGGCGCCTATCGTAGGGGCCGAACGCCTCTTCGCCGAGTTCTAGGTACGAGACCTTCTCGGGGTCGACACCTATGAGGCCGCAGAGAACGGCGTCTATGGAGACCAGGTGGCGGCCTATGGCTACAACGCCGAGATCCCTGACGATGTTGTAGCTCCCCCATGGCACCTTCACCTCCCCCTCAGAGTGGTCGACGGTCGCGTACCGGATGGCCTCGCAGATGCCATAGACGTTGAAGAGGGCGGCGTAGACCTTGTTGATGTCGACGATGCTCCTGCCGAGCCATTTGTAGCTTGGTCCGTGCCACCACGACCTGAGAGGATCGGGGATGAAGCCGAAGAGATTCTTCATCGTCAGGCTCGGATATGTTCCCCGGATGCCCTTCACCCGGCCAAAGCTGATGAGAGGGGCGCCTCGCAGCTCATAGAGCCTACTGGGGACGTAGCCGTATAGCTCCTCCCTGAAGACGGGGGCGAACTTGGCATCCACTGCCTCCTTCACCTTTCGGTCTTCCGCAGTTCTCCCCTGCCAGACCTCCTCCGTGACGTTGACGTACTCGACGCCGTGCTCAGCGAAGAGGTCGGTGAAGCCGTGCTCGTTGAGGAACCACCTGTCCTGCTCCCGGATCTGGTCCCAGCGCCCCTCCTCCCTGATCCAGTCCCAGCTCGGGTGCTTCAAGATCCACCTCCAGTCGACCTCCTCGCCGTCGACGGTGAATTTCATGGTCCCGTCCTGCCGATCCATAGAGTAGGCCTCGGTGACGACAACCCGCCCGTCCAGCGCCTCCAGTAACATCTCCAGTGCCTCGGCGTCCGTGAAGTTGGCGAGGTGCGGACTGTACCAACTGGGCTTGATGATGAGGATGTCCGACTCGAACAACGGATCAGAGAGAAGCCATCTCAGGTCGGCGGATTCACGAACTCTGTCCAATGTGACAGAACCAAACTGCCTCAAGCTGAGCACCATCAAAGGCTTAGAGAAACATCCCACTATTAACCCTTGCAGACTTGTTCCAGGTTAATCGGGATGGGGAACCATAATATTGGACACTTTACCTGCTTATCTTGGACGGCTGGTCGACCATGGCCAAGCGGTGGCCGAGCAAAGGGGAGACGCGAGACGATCTTGTGAGCATCCTGCAGATCGCCCTCCTCTTCTTCGCCCTACTGATCGGCAGGGAGCTCGGCAACGTCTACAGCACCCACCACGAGGTCTCCCAGCTCTCTATAGGCTTCGTGGTTGCCGAGGAGGAGCTCGCAGGCTTCGTCAGGGAGGTGCTCGCCGGGGGCGACGCCGACCTTGAGGTCGGGTTGGCCTTCTCCCTCGCATCGGCGGAGGATGTAGGGAGGCCCGTTACCCGGGTGCCCGACTACGTGCGGAGGTGGTTCATCAGCGTCACCCTGAGCGCCCTCGTGGTCCAGCAGCCCGAGGTCTCAGATGTCGAGGTCAACCTGTATGTGGAGGGTGAGCAGATGCTGACGGCGACCTTCCCCTTCCAGCGGGAGAAGGTGCCCTACATGCGTCTCCTGAAGCGGACCATGGCCCTCCGCATCGAGGAGCTTGAGCGGTTCCGCAAGATCGTAAAAGAGGCCTCGGAGCTGTACGGCGGGGAGGTCGAGTTCAGGTTCACGGGGCAGGCCCTTGCCCACAACCTGTTCTTCAAGGCGTGGCTCCCCTTCTCCACGACGCGCTACCCCCTGGTGAGGGCGCCCCATCTCGACTACCTGTCGTCGAACTGGACGGACACCGACGGCCACCCTATTCGATGGATGCCCGCTGGTAAAGACGCCTATGTCTCGGTGCAACTCTGGAACCCTACCCGGGTCCACTCAATATGGGAGAACGTGACCATGGCCATCTACCCAGCAGGCTCGGATGAGCCCATCCTCACTGTCCAGAAGGAGGTAGGGGTCGCCCCGGCGACGGCGGCGACCTACGTCTTCAGCTTCTCCCTCGAGGAACCCGGCATCTACCGCTACACCCTTGAAGCCCCGGGCGGCCTCAGCTTAGGCTGGGAAGAGTCGCCGCAGCTCAGGGTCGAGACAGGCTAACTAGAGGCCGCAGAGCTCCCTGATTGCCTCGATCATCTTGTCGTTATTGGGCGGGCATCCGAGGACGTAGCGCCCCTCACCAGCCAGCCTCCCCAGACAAGTGCCCATGATGAGCGGCTTCCGCCTCAGGCCCTCGGACAGCTCGGCCTGGGGGCCAACGACAATGACGAGGTCGCGGACCTCGGAGAGCAGTTCCATCTGCTCCAGGTCGTAGAATACGCTGCGGATTGTGCCTCTGCATGCGCTGCATGCCCCCTTCTCGACGACGGTGACCCCCTCCATGGGCGAGAGGTCCATGGGCGGCGGCTTGAAGCTGCGGGCGACCGTGTCGATGGACTCGCCGACGACCTCTATGCCTGAGGCGTCGAGGCTGACCAATCCCTGCTCGGAGGCCAGCTTCAGGTACTCGACCTCCTCCGGAGAGAAGCCCATGACACGGGCGCCGACGACATCGAGGGCGTAGACATCTGTGCTCGCCATGACGGTGTCCATCTCGACTATGTTGCCGAAGGAGGGGCCCAGCCCCTCCATGGCGTGGATGGCGTCGACGACGGTCAGGTCCAGCGGCACCGCCTTGTTGAGGTCGACGATAGCCTTAGCCAGCCCGACGCGGTGGAAGAGACGCTTCTGGGGCTTCGGGATGATGCCCTTAAGGTTCTTCATCCCCAGCGTCATCAGCATCTGGTCGTGGGTCTTCATCACCGGCACGTTCACCCGAACATCCGCCTCCCAAAAGCGCCTGGAGACAGAGACCGTGCTCAGAATTAGGTGGTCTGGCACCTCCACATCGACTAGGTCGTCGGCGTCCACATCCACAACCTCGGCGCCGTTCACCTCGGCGGCATCCCGTATCCCGCTGATCACGAAAGCCTCTTCGGTGGGCGACCCGTACCCCGACCCCTCGACGACGAGGACCTCACCGGCGCCGGCCTCATAGGAGAGCTTGATTAGGGCTTCTAAGACCCTGGGGTCGGTGGTCACACCCGAACCGGAGAGCCTCCCGGTCACGATGTTTGGCTTCAGGGCAACCGTGTCACCTTGTCCGACGATGGAGCCCAATTCGCCGACGAGGTCAACAGCCTTCCTAACCATCCCGAGTATCGCGGTGGAGGCTGGTGATGCTGGTCCCTTGACGATTGCCACCTTGGACATGACCCTCGACAACCCTCTACAGAGACCACTAAGTCTAAATAGTTTCCTAAGTGCCTCAGAGAAAGGGGTTAAATCGCCGAGGCTCCAGTTAATCAGCGGAGCGATATATGATGGGAGGAAGAACCGAGGTCCGGTTCATAGGCCAAGTTGAGTCCGTTGGAGACACCTCGACGGTACATATCTACCCTGAGTTCTGCCCTGGCCTCCTTGGCGTCGAGGGCTTCTCACATCTCATCGTGCTCTACTGGATGCACCTTCGGGATGACGAGGAGAATAGAGGGGCGCTGCGGGTGATGCCGCGTAGGCACGAGGGGGCGCCGCTGACCGGCGTGTTCGCGTGCCGCAGCCCCTCGAGGCCGAACCCCATCGGCCTGACGGTAGTGAAGCTAGAGGGAGTCGAGGGATGCAGGCTTAGGGTAAGCGGCCTTGACGCCCTCGAGGGGTCGCCCATCATCGACGTAAAGCCCTACTCGCCTCGCGGGGACTCCGTCCCGGGAGCGCGGACCCCAGAATGGGCCAATCACGGTCCCCCAACCTAGAGGACTAGGGGGTATCTGTCCCCATTGAACTGGATCTTGGCGCACGGGTAGACGGCGACCGATGCGTCGTCGCCGTGGAGTTCCCTCAGCCTCCTTAGCACAGAGTCCCAATCGGTCGTCCACTCGACTCTGTCATTGTAATAGAGCATCTGCCTCCTGGACAGCCTGTTCGTGTATACGATGATGTTCCCTGCCTGCTCGACGGGCCACCGCCTACTAGGGTAGCCCTGCATCCTATTCCACGGGGCTCCCATCTGCTCCGCCCGGTAGTGGAGGAGTGCACTCCCCGGGGTGAAGTGGTGGACGGCGACGGCGGTGCCCTCCTTCCTCAGCGACTCCTCGGCGCCCCACCAGTCTATGTCCTGATCCGCCTGGGGGTACGCGTTCACAACCACAACGTCAGCCTTCCCTGCAGGCTTGGAGGCGTGGGCCGCGTAGCACGCCCTTACGGCTTTCCGCCAAGCGTCGTCGACGTCGCCGGCGGCGAGGCCGATGAGCTGGCGGCGGTCGTTGTATACGCAGTTGACGGAGACGT